>QYQH01000054.1 GCA_007280395.1 Actinomycetales bacterium
TACAACCGCCATGGCGGCACACTCCTTTTTTGCAGATTGCAATTATGCAAAATGCACTCGGTTGATGACCTAACAATTTGTTTGGTCCCTAGTGTCTTAACACCGACCGTTTTAATTAAAACGGACCGAAATGGTTAATTAGTTATTAACTAGAAGTTTCAAACTAATAAGACACGTGAAGTCACAGATCTTGCGATTTGTGCTGGGCTAATCCTAAAGGATGTCCGAGGGTACAAATTACGCGGCCACTGCCAGTTAAGCGCGAGGATGAGCCTGCTCATATGCAGCTTTTAGGCGTTCTGGTGAGACATGGGTATAAATCTGGGTTGTTGCGAGTGAGGAATGTCCCAAGATTTCTTGGACCGTTCGCAGATCGGCCCCACCTTCAAGTAAATGGGTCGCGGCGGTATGACGAAGGCCGTGCGGACTCATGTGTGATCCGATTGATTCCATCGAATCATAAACAACTTCGCGGACCGTGCGTTGATCAATTCGCTTGCCACGGGATCCGAGAAAGACTGCATCGTTTGAAGTTGTATTTGAAAATTCTGGTCGCCCAATCGCCAGCCAGTTCTTAATTGCACGAACTGCTGGTAAACCAATTGGAACAACTCGCTCTTTATCGCCCTTACCTAAAACTAGGAGGGTATTTCGTTCCATATCTATATCCCGAATATTTAAGCCACAGATTTCAGATACTCGAATACCCGATGCATACAAAGTTTCAATTATCGCAAGATCACGAATATTTAGCGGAGTTGGATCCTCCCCTGCCTTGGTAGCAATCGCAGCTAAGACAATCTGAGTTTGAGAATGGCTCAAAACTTCTGGCAGGGTTTTATGCGCCTTAGGGATCGCTAAATCTTGACCAATATCTGATGGAATCCAACCCTGACTTGCCCCCCAATATGTAAATGCTCTTATCGAAACTATCCGACGTGCAAGTGTTGCGCGCGAAATACCAGTTGATTGTAAGTTTGCAAGCCACGAGCGAATATGGGTTATTTGTAGCTCGGAAAATTCGGTAATTCCAAGCTTTGCGATATGAGCTAAGAAAGATTCAAGATCACTTACATAACCGCGAATTGAATTATCAGCTAAATTTCGAACTAGCGCCAGGTGCTCTTCATACTTTGCAACTAGCTCGGTGCTCATGGCGAAAGATTACTCGGGTTTTCTGCCTTGCCGCAGTAAGCCGAAGGTGACTGAATCTTCGAGGGCCATTACTGATGCGGCGATAACATTTTCGTGAACCCCAATTGTGCTCCACTCGCTCGTACCATCACTAGTTTCAACTAAGACTCGAGTTATCGCGCCAGTTCCGAGACGACCTTCAAGGATACGAACTTTGTAATCTGTAAGTTCAAGTTTTTCTAACTCGGGATAGAACTTCAATAAACCAGAGCGAAGGGCGGTATCAATTGCATTAACTGGACCATTTCCAGACCCTTCAGATTCAATCTGCTTTCCACCTGCTGAAATTGTTAAGAAGGCTTTAGAGGTAACTTTATTATTGGCATCGCGACTTACTGTTGTATCCCACTTTTCAACTTTGAAAAATGCCGCACGCTTACCATCAATCTCTTCGCGAAGTAATAATTCAAATGATGCATCTGCAGCTTCGAAGGTAAAACCACGTGACTCTAATTCTTTTACCCGTTCCACAACTCGACCAAGTACTTCTCGATCTTCTCCAATATCAACCCCAAGTTCTTGTGACTTCAATTCAATCGAAGCGCGACCAGCCATTTCAGATACCAACATGCGGCGATCATTTCCAACAGATGACGGATCTTCATGCTGGTACATCGATGGATCGACTTTGATTGCGCTGGCATGTAGACCAGCCTTATGAGCAAATGCGGAAACTCCAACATATGGTTGACGCGCACTTGGCGCAACATTTGTAACTTCAGCAACTGCATGTGAAATTCTAAAGGCCTCTCGAAGTGATCCTTCTGGAAGGACTTGTTGCTTCTTCTTCAATTCAAGATTTGCAATGATGCTGACTAGATCAGCATTTCCAGTTCGTTCACCATATCCATTTAAAGTTCCTTGTACATGCGTTACGCCAGCTGCAATTGCGGCAAGTGAATTTGCAACAGCGCAACCAGTGTCATTGTGACAGTGGATTCCAAGACGGGCACTTGATGCAGTTAATACCTCATGAACAACTTGTGAGAGTTCATCCGGCAACATGCCGCCATTGGTGTCGCATAAAGCGATCACATCTGCGCCTGCTTCTGCAGATACGCGAACAACTTCAAGGGCATATGCTCGATTAGATTTATAGCCATCAAAGAAGTGTTCGGCATCTAGAAAAACCCGCTGACCACCGGCACGTAAGAATTCAATTGAATCCTTAATCATTGCTAGGTTCTCATCCAAATTTGTTTTTAGCGCAAGATCAACGTGGCGATCATGGCTCTTTGCAACAAGTGTTACACCAGCGGCACCAGAATCTTGGAGCGCGCGAAGCAGAACATCATCCGCCGCCTTTACATTTGGTCTGCGAGTAGCGCCGAATGCCATGAAGGTTGCATTCTCTAATTTAAGTTCAGTCTGAGCACGTTTAAAAAATTCGGTGTCCTTTGGGTTTGCACCGGGCCAACCACCTTCAATAAAACCAACGCCAAGATCATCTAAATGGCGGGCAATTGTCAGCTTGTCATGAACTGAGAGATTTAAGCCCTCTTGCTGGGCGCCATCTCGAAGCGTCGTGTCATATATATGAAAGTTGTCATTCATTTAACAGACCTTCACATTCCAACCGCGAGTATCCGCGATTGTTCCGTGTTGGATTCCTAGCAGCGTTTCACGAATCTGCTTAGTAATAGGACCAGGAGTTCCATCACCAGTAGTCCAAGTTCCGAACTGACTCTTTGCAGCACCAATAGCGCTTACAACTGCTGCAGTTCCGCAGGCAAATATTTCAGTGATTTCGCCACTTGCAACGCCATCGCGCCAATCGTCAATTGAAATCATCTTCTCTTCAACTTTATAACCAAGATCTTTAGCAACAGCGAGAATTGAATCCCGAGTGATTCCTGGAAGTAGAGTTCCAGTTAGCTTTGGTGTTATGACGGTCGCGCCTTTTCCTGAACCTTTAACAAAATACAGATTCATTCCACCCATCTCTTCAACCCAGCGACGTTCAATCGCATCTAGCCAGACAACTTGGTCGCAACCTTCCGTTGCCGCTTGTTTTTGGGCAACGAGTGATGCCGCATAGTTTCCGCCACATTTTGCTTCGCCAGTTCCGCCAATAACTGCGCGAACATATTCAGTTGAAATCCAAACTGTGACTGCCACGGCTGCATTGAAATAGGCACCTGCCGGTGTTGCAATAAGCATGTACATCGCCTTATTTGAAGGCCTTACTCCTAAACCAACTTCAGTTGCAAACATAAAAGGACGGATATATAAAGATTCACCAACTTTATTAGGAACCCACTTACGGTCTTGCTTAACTAAAGTTGAAACAGTTTCAATAAAGTCTTCAACCGGAAGTTCTGGAAGTGCCAAACGCGCAGCGCTTCTTGCAAAGCGAAGTGCATTTGCATCTGGACGAAATAACGAGATACTGCCATCGGGTTGGGAATATGCCTTCATTCCTTCAAAAATTTCCTGGCCATAGTGAAAGACCGCAGTTGCGGGATCTAGTGAGATTGGACCATACGCTTTTAATTCAGCCTCGCTCCAACCATCTGCTTCACTCCAGTTAATTACAACCATATTGTCGGTGTAATACTTTCCAAAACCGCCAGCCGCTATCTTGGCTTCGCGATCTACATCGGTAACTGGTTTAGGGTTTGGTGTTAATTTCATTTTCATTTTGCACCAGACACTCCGGCGGCAAGTGCATCACCAATTTGAACTGTGCTGCGCTTCGCATCGCCACGAGTTAGAAGATCTGAGGCGACCGCACGTTCGATATCAGCAGCAGCGTCAGTTAAACCAAGATGTGAAAGCATCATTGCAACAGACATAACGGTTGCAGTTGGATCGGCAAGAGATTTGCCAGCGATATCAGGAGCAGAACCGTGTACCGGCTCAAACATAGAGGGAAATTCACCAGTTGGATTTATATTCCCAGATGCGGCTAGGCCAATTCCACCACAGATTGCTGCAGCAATATCGGTCAAGATATCTCCAAAGAGATTATCGGTAACAACTACATCGAAACGCTCTGGGTTTGTAACGAAGAACATTGATGCGGCATCAACATGTAAGTAATCAGTTGTTATATCTGGAAACTCTTTTGCCACTTCATTAAAGGTGCGAGTCCACAGGCCACCGGCACGAGTTAAAACATTGTTCTTGTGAACAAGCGTTAACTTCTTGCGTGGACGTAATTGGGCGCGAGCAAAAGCATCACGGATAACGCGTTCTGCGCCACGACGAGTATTTAGGCTCTCTTCAGTTGCGATTTCATCTTTAGTTCCAGCCGCAAGGGTTCCACCGGCTCCAACATATGGGCCTTCAGTTCCTTCGCGAACAACTATGAAATCGATTGAATCCGAATTTACAAGTGGTGACTTAACACCAGGATGCAACTTCGCTGGACGGAGATTTACATAATGATCAAAGGCGAAGCGAAGTTTTAATAATAGACCGCGCTCTAGAACCCCACTTGGAACAGTTGGATCGCCAACAGCGCCGAGAAGAATTACATCGGCCTTAGCAAGTTCTGCCATTACAGAATCTGGAAGAGTTTCACCAGTTTTGTGCCAATACTTTGCACCAAGCTCGTAATTCGTCTTCTTAAATTCCACGCCATAATTAGCGGCAACAACATCTAGAACTTTAAGTCCTTCAGCAACAACTTCAGGACCGATGCCATCGCCACCGATTACAGCTAAATTAAAACTCTTCATGATTTCCCAACTTATCCGATCAGATTAACTGCTTGGACTTGCTTGGCGCCGATCTCTTTCTTAAGTTCTGCAACCACATCTGATGAAACACTTGAATCAACAGTCAGGACCATAAGTGCATCGCCACCAGCGCTATCGCGGGCAACCTGCATACCGGCAATATTTATCTTCGCCTTACCAAGAGCATTGCCAACGATGCCAACAATTCCTGGACGATCGGTGTAACGCAAGAAGAGAAGATTCTCAGTTGGAGCAAGGTCTAGATCGAATTCATCAACAGCGATGATTTTTTCAACTTTACGAATACCCATAAGAGTTCCATTTACGATAACAATTCGGCCATCATTTAACGCTGCACGCAAGGAAATCATGCTGCGATATTCCGGACTCTCTGGGTCAGTATTTACAGATGAACTCATGCCACGTGCTTCAGCAAGCGCTGGAGTATTCACATAAGTAACATCTTCTGCGCCAGTTGCAATCAAGGCGCCCTTAAGTGCGCTCGTTGCAAGAACTGATGAATCATGTTCTGAAATATCACCACGTACTTGAACCTCCATTGAGACTGGTAGTTCACCAGCAAGAGCGGTTGCAATTTGGGCCATTTTTTCAACGAGCGGCAAACTTGGGCGAATCTCTTCATGGATTGCGCCACCCTTAACATTCACTGCATCGGGTACAAGTTCACCAGAAAGCGCTTTGCGAACTGAGACTGCAACAGCAATGCCTGCGCGCTCTTGAGCTTCATCCGTAGATGCGCCAAGGTGTGGAGTTGCAACAACGTTATCCAATTGGAATAACGGTGAATCAGTGCAAGGTTCAGTTACATAAACATCAAGACCAGCACCAGCAACGCGTCCTTGTGTTAGTGCATCAAATAACGCTGCCTCATCAAGTACGCCACCTCGTGCCGCATTGATAATACGAACCGTTGGCTTAACTTTTTTAAGTGCTTCAACACCGATTAAGTTCGCAGTCTCTTTAGTCTTTGGTAGATGAATTGTTATAAAGTCAGATATTTTTAATAATTCATCAAGTTCGACTAGTCGAACACCAAGTTGAGCGGCGCGCGCAGGTTGTAGATATGGATCGTAAGCAACTACATCCATTCCAAATGCTTGCATGCGAGCTGCAACTAATTGTCCGATGCGACCAAAGCCCACAATTCCAAGAACTTTCTCGAATAGTTCAGCGCCGGTGTACTTAGAACGTGCCCACTTGCCATTGCGAAGCGCCGCATGTGCTGGGGAGATAAAGCGAGCAGTTGCCATAAGCAATGA
>QYQH01000080.1 GCA_007280395.1 Actinomycetales bacterium
AGAAGCTTTTACTCGCTTGATTGAATTAATAAAAGTCAGTGTTGGTGACGATAAGAAAAGCGTACGTGAACACTTACTTGAACTCTTCACGCTAGTCGACCCATCAGACCCAGATTTAATTTCGGCACGTAAAGAACTCGCGAGTGCGCTCTATTGAAATCTAAATTCTCTAAGACCGAACGTCGAGCACTAAATTTATTGTTCTTACCTTTTGGTGTTGGCGCGATGGCGACTTCTACGAGATTTCCAGAGATCCGCGACAACCTGCACCTTAACAATGGTGTTTTTGGTACTTACCTAACTTTAGGTGGAATCGGAGCACTAACCGCCTTTATATTTGTTGGAAATATCGTTCACAAAATTGGAATGAAACCAGTAATACTGGTGGCATCAACTGGCTTATTTGCCACGTTGGCGACTATCCCACACATCAAAAACCCTTTAATCTGGTTAGCTACAAATATTTTGGTTGCACTTTTCTGGGTCTCATTTCATATTTCTAATAATGGCCAAGCGATTCACCGCCAGGATGAAATCGGTGAGTTGATACTTCCTAAGTTGCATGGGCTATGGAGCCTAGGTGCGCTGTTAACTTCAATCCTTGCTATTGCAATAACACCGTATGTTTCCCTTGCTTGGCATATCGATACCTTGATGTTCACAATGTGGCTCGCTACCCTCTACGGAATCATTAAATCAGCGCCATACTTCATTGATAAATCAGATAATGAAACTGCGCTCCCAAGAATTTCTTTCACCGGTTTGCTTGCATCTGTAAAGAGTCAGCCAGTAATTGCGATTTCTATGGTTTTAGCGATGCAGATAGAATTCTCAATTCAAGATTGGTCTGCAATCTTTGCCAGAGATTCAATTGGCATGAGCGCATCAGCAAGCATCTACGGTTACACCGTTTTTATCGGTGCCATGATTATTTTCAGGTTAAATGTCCAGCGATTACATAAAGCTTTCTCTGAAGCCCAGTTGCTTAAATTTCTTCCCTTACTTGGCGGAACTGGCTTTATAGCATTTATCCCACTTGGAACAATAGTTGCAGAAACTAACGTGAAATTTGGTTTCTTTCTTGCCTTACTTGGATTCGCTTTAGCAGGCTTCGGTTCTTCAATCTTGGCGCCGACTTTCTTCGGGATCGCATTTAGAAAATCGAGTCTGCCAAGCAGTGTTGTCGTTGCTCAACTTGGTTTAATTTCAGCGGTATTAACTTTCTTCATCAAAATCACTATTTCCTGGGTTGCACAAGCCACTTCTGTAACGGTTGCTCTTATGATCCCAGCGCTTATGTTGCTTGCGACCTCGAAGTTCTCACATCTTGGCCGCACAACGAAAGATTAATCAGCCAGAGCCTTCGGTATTGCCTGGATCTGCTGCGCTGATGTCGTTCAAGCGATACTTATCAAGCGCCTCTTGAACTACCTTGTTCTTCACTTCGCCAGCTTCGGCAAGTTGTGAAAGTGCCGCAACAACGATTGATTCGGCATCAACTTTGAAGTGACGACGAAGTGCGCCACGAGTATCAGACAAACCAAAGCCATCGGTTCCAAGTGAGTAGAAATCTTGCTCTACCCAAGGAGCGATTTGATCTTGAACTGCACGCATAAAATCGCTGACCGCAATGACCGGACCATCTTGATCGCCCAACTTCTTAGTAATGTACGCGCTCTTCTTATCACTTGGATTTAGCAAGTTATGTCGATCTACTGCTAATCCATCGCGACGAAGTTCGTTCCATGAAGTGACTGACCAGACGTTGGCCGCGATACCCCACTCATCTGCGAGTAATTTTTGAGCTTTAACTGCCCAGTTCACAGCAACGCCAGATGCAAGTAGTTGAACTTTCTTCTTACCCTTAGTTGCAGGGGAGTAGAGATAAATTCCCTTAAGTAGACCATCAACATCCAAATTATCTGGTTGTGCTGGCTGCATATATGGTTCATTGTAAAGCGTTAAATAGTAATAAATATTCTCACTATTCTCGCCATACATACGATTCAAACCATCGCGAACAATATGTCCAAGTTCGTAACCAAATGCTGGGTCGTAACAAACGATTGCTGGATTTGTTGAAGCCAAGAGATGTGAATGTCCATCTTCGTGTTGCAGTCCCTCGCCATTTAGCGTGGTTCGGCCAGCAGTTGCACCGAGAACAAATCCTCGTGCCATCTGATCTGCCGCTGCCCAGAAAGCATCACCGGTGCGTTGGAAACCAAACATTGAGTAGAAGATGTAGAGCGGAATCATTGGAACATCGTGGGTTGAATATGAAGTTCCAACTGCGGTAAATGAGGCGGTTGAACCTGCTTCATTGATACCTTCATGCAGAATTACACCCGAAGTAGATTCCTTATAGGAGAGCATAAGCTCGCGGTCTACCGATGTGTAAGTTTGACCTTGCGGTGAATAAATCTTTAGCGATGGGAAGAGTGAATCCATTCCAAAGGTGCGAGCCTCATCCGGAATAATTGGAACAAATCGCTTACCCATATTTGGATCTTTCAATAAATCTTTTAGTAACCGCACAAAGGCCATAGTCGTTGCAATTTCCTGCTGCCCTGAACCCCGTGCTACTGAATCGTAAGTTTCAATAGGTGGTTGAACAAGGGGAGCAGAATCTTTGCGACGAGATGGCATAGAGCCACCAAGTATTGAACGACGTTCCATCATGTACTTATATTCCGGAGAATCAACGCCTGGGTGATAATAAGGCGGCGCCTTGGCATCGATTTGTTCGTCGGTTAACGGAATCTGCAAGGTATCGCGGAAGGCAAGAAGATCTTCATGGGTCATCTTCTTCATCTGGTGCGTCGAGTTACGAGCTTCAAAGTGTGAACCAAGAGTCCAACCCTTAATTGTTTTCGCAAGAATTACAGTTGGGCGACCATTATGTTCTGATGCTTGCTTATATGCCGCAAACAACTTGCGATAATCATGGCCACCACGCTTTAGCGCCCAGATTTTTTCATCTGACCAATCAGCAACCATTGCGGCAGTACGAGGATCGCGACCAAAGAAATGTTCGCGAACATATGCGCCAGATTCGGCTTTAAAGGTTTGGTAATCGCCATCGGTTGTCTTAGACATCAGATCAACAAGAGCGCCTTCACGATCCATCGCTAGTAATTCATCCCATTCGCGGCCCCAAATAACTTTGATTACATTCCAACCTGCGCCACGGAAAATAGATTCAAGTTCTTGAATAATCTTGCCATTACCGCGGACCGGACCGTCAAGGCGTTGTAAGTTACAGTTAATTACAAAAGTTAAGTTATCTAAACCTTCGCGAGCAGCAAGACTAATAGCACCAAGAGTTTCTGGTTCATCACATTCGCCATCTCCAAGAAAAGCCCAGACGTTCTGATCGCTCGTATCTTTAATTCCACGGCCTTGTAGATAACGATTGAAGCGCGCTTGGTAAATCGCATTGATTGGTCCGATACCCATCGAAACAGTTGGGAACTCCCAGAACTCTGGCATCAAACGCGGATGTGGATATGAAGAGAGTCCACCACCTTCATGTGAAAGTTCTTGACGGAAACCATCCATCTGATGTTCGGTTAAGCGCCCTTCAAGAAATGCACGTGCATACATTCCGGGACTTGCATGTCCTTGATAAAAAATTTGGTCTCCGCCACCAGCATGATTTCTGCCGCGGAAGAAATGATTAAATCCAACTTCATATAGTGATGCTGAAGATGCATATGTAGAAATATGTCCACCAACACCAATTCCTGGACGTTGTGCTCGGTGAACCATAATCGCGGCGTTCCAACGCATAAATGCCCGGATGCGACGTTCGATCGCTTCATCACCAGGGAAATCTGGTTCTTGTTTTGGTGGAATTGTATTTATGTAATCCGTTGCGCGAAGCGCTGGTACTCCAAGATTATTCTCACCGGCACGATCCAACATTGCGAGCATTAAGTAACGTGCGCGAACTGGGCCAGCGCTCTTTAATACGGCATCGAGCGATTGCTTCCACTCTGCGGTTTCCGCAGGATCGGTATCGACTAGCTGATCGATTAAATGGTCAGGGGCCTGGTCGTTTGCGCTCATGGCGTTATCTTTCCATGAATTTGGCGCCAACTTTCCACTTAAATTCCACTCTATTTTTATGCCCCTCTTGCGCAATTGGCAAAGGTTCGGTGGACTTCTCCTGCTCTCGAAAGGAGGCAGAACCCCGATGGGGGTAGATCTGATTGTTGAACGTCTCGCTCTTGAACCAGGAGAGTTGATTCTTGAAATCGGACTCGATTCCGATTGTGACAACGAATTTCGCAGTGCCATAGAAAAGCGAACTGGTACAAAATTCATTGAAGATGCTGCAACTGAAGTTGTCGATGCCGTCCTTTTCTGGTGGCGAGATGGCGATGGCGATCTAGTTGATGATTTGATGGATGGCCTCACATATTTATCTGAAACCGGACCAATCTGGCTCATAACTCCTAAGGTAAATCGCGATGGCCATGTCGAGCCAAGTGATATTCAAGAAGCTGCCCCAACAGCTGGACTCTCGCAGACGGTATCCTTCTCTATCGGTACAGATTGGACTGCAACTAAATTGGTTGCCAGAAAAGCCAGTCGCAAATAATTAGGAGAGAACATGTCGCTAGCAATTGGATCACCCGCACCAGAATTTAATTTAACTGATCAACATGGTGCAAAAATTTCACTATCATCTTTCAAAGGTTCAAAGAACGTTGTAGTTCTTTTCTATCCCTTCGCATTCTCAGGTACTTGCACTGGCGAATTATGTGGACTGCGCGATGATTTAGCAGCATTCCAAAATGAAGATGTACAATTAATCGCAATCTCTTGCGATCCAATGTATGCGCAGAAAGCATTCGCTGAAAAAGAGGGTTATAACTTCCCAGTTCTTGCAGACTTCTGGCCACATGGCGCAGCAGCAAAGGCATACGGCGTATTTAACGAAGATCACGGTTGTGCAATACGTGGAACTTTCATTATCGATAAAGCAGGCGTTCTTCGCTGGCAGGTAGTAAATGGCCTCGGGGATGCGCGTAACTTGGTTGATTACAAGGCAGCGCTCGCAGCACTTTAATAACTAGCGCATTGAATTTTTAATACTGCCAATCTGCAGGTAGAGTGCGGCAGTACGTTTAGGGTGGTTAGCTCAGTGGTAGAGCGCCTCGTTTACACCGAGGATGTCGGGGGTTCGAAACCCTCACCGCCCACCAAGTAAAAATAATTACATAGAAGTTGGTTTTAAAGTCTCGAGCGAGAGTGAGGTCTATGTGAAAGCCTCTGTTTCTGACCAGAATAACCTCATCGAATTACAACGTATCGATACTGCGATTATGCAGGCAACGCACAAATTGAAAACTCTGCCAGAGCGCGAACAACTCACCGCAATCCTTGCTCGGCTTTCTACGAGCGATGAGCTTCTCGTGGTGGCCGAGGCCGAACTTGCTGACGTAACAATCGATTTACGACGAAGCGAAGTTGATGTTGAATCTGTTGCAGATCGTATGGCGAAGGATGAAGCGAGACTTTCAGGTGGAAGTGCCTCTCCTAAAGAGTTAGACCAGTTGCAACACGAGTTAGCGACGCTTGCAAAGCGCAAGGCTGAACTTGAAGATGGCGAATTAGAAATCATGATGAGCGTTGATGCTGCAAAGGAGAAAGTCGCAGTCATAAAGAGTGATGAAGAGGGCTTGAAGAAGTTAGAGCTTGAGATAAAGATTCGGCTTGAAAATGCGGGCACAGAACTTGATCGCGAGATTGCGTTAAAGAAATCTGAGCGCACATTGACGGTACCAAAAATTGATGTCTCGCTAATTGATTTGTATGAAAAAGTTAAAGCAAGTGGCGGGGGAGTCGGGGCCGCCTTATTAATTGGCAATACTTGTGATGGCTGTCGCTTGGCTATTAGCGCTGTTGAAATGGATCGCATTAAATCTTTGGATTCTGAGGAAGTTTTGCGCTGTGAAGAATGTCGACGAATCTTGGTGCGTATTTAAATGGGCCGCGTTTTTATTATTTCTGCCGATGGTGGTTCTCGTGGAAATCCTGGTCCCGCTGCTTATGGCGCTGTAGTTTCTGAAAATGGAAAAATTCTGCATGAGCTCTTTGAAACTATCGGTATTGCTACAAATAATGTCGCTGAATACAGCGGACTCCTTGCCGCGCTCCGTAAAGTAAATGAGATTGATCCAACTGCAACAGTTGAAGCGCGAATGGACTCTAAGTTAGTTGTTGAACAGATGTCGGGGCGCTGGCAGATAAAGCATCCTGATATGCGTGAACTTGCAAAGTTGGCACGTGATGCCCATCCCCATGAATTGGTAACTTATAAGTGGATACCACGCGATGAAAATTCCCATGCTGATCGCTTGGCAAATAAGGCGCTAGATGGCGATGTAAGTACTGATGCACCACTACAGAAGAACTTCTTAGTCGAACGCCTTGTCTCTGGTGAGAAGCCAACTGTTATTTACTTCGTAAGACATGGTGAAACTATTTTGACGCCAGAGCGGCGCTTCTCTGGTGGCGATGGGTCAGATCCAGAACTTAGTGCTGAGGGAATTGCTCAGGCCGAAGCAGTTGCAAAAGAACTTGCTGCACGCAAGGCAGATTTGTTAATAGTTTCGCCAATGGTTCGTGCCGTGCAAACAGCAGAACGAATTGCGAAAGCAACTGGCTTAAAAATTGAATTAGATGAGGCTTGGCGTGAAGCGGGCTTTGGCGAATGGGATGGTTTAAAGATCTCGGAAGTTAAAGAACTTTACCCAAATGAATGGTTGTCCTGGGTTTCAAGTGCCGCCGCTCCAGCGGGATCAAGCGGTGAATCTTATGAAGGCGTTGCGGCAAAATCTGAACTTGCACTTACTAATTTAGTTTTAGAACATCCGGGCAAAACAATTATTGTCGTTACCCACAATTATGTAATTAGATCTCTTGTAACTCTGGTAATTGGTGCCCCAATTGAGAGCGTTTTCCATCTCGATGTATTGCCATGCAGTATTACGACCGTGAATACCTGGGCATCTGATGGGCTACGCGCACTTCGTGGATTAAGTGAGCGAAGCCACTTAAAGTAAAATTTCATCCTGCTCATGTAACCCAACCATCCTTGTAAACCCGTGGTCTGTTCACTAGTGTTCACAGGATGTATCCAGGAAGAGTCGGGGACACAGGGCTCGTTAGTCGAAGCCCCAGAGAGCTTGCTTGGCGACGCTTTAGGGCGAATAGGATCGCAATTCCCGCAGCTCTTGCTTCATTCTCAATTGCATTCATTGCAATCTTTGCGCCACTAATTGCCTGGGTAATTAATGTAAGTCCAATCGATCGTGATGCAAATGCGATTACGGCACGTGGCGAAACTATCGGAAGCCTTGGTGGAATGAGTTGGAACCACCCACTCGGCGTTGAACCTGGAATTGGTTACGACTTACTCGCTCGCCTGATGTATGGTTCGCGGATCTCTTTCATGGTTGCTGTGATCTCTACATTTGCAACTGTTGCCCTTGGCCTACTAATTGGAATTGTTTCTGGTTATTACCGCGGACGTGTCGATGCGATCCTCGGACGTTTTACCGATTTTCTATTGTCATTCCCATCATTCTTTATGATTATTGCGCTAAGCGTTCCTATGATCCAACGGATTGA
>QYQH01000045.1 GCA_007280395.1 Actinomycetales bacterium
ATCTGCGCTACCAATCCAGAGTTCATTCTCGCCACCATTAGCAAAGTGAAAAATTCTTGAATGTTCTAGGAAGCGGCCCAGGATTGAAATAACCCGAATATTCTCGGATAACCCTGGAACACCGGCGCGTATCGCACAAATTCCACGCACTACTAATTCAACTTCTACTCCAGCAGCCGATGCATTATAAAGTAAATCGATAAATTCTTCATCCATGATTGAATTTAGCTTCATCCGGATTAACGCCGGCTTGCCTGCTTTTTTATTATCAAGCTCTCGTTGAATCCGCTCTAACAAACCACTACGCAAAGTGCGTGGGGCTACAAGCAACCTTTCAAATGAGGTTTGAGGCGCAAAGCCGGAGAGTTGATTGAAGAGTTTATTTACATCATCGCCCAAGATCGGATCAGAACTCAAGATTCCAAAATCTTCGTACATGCGAGCGGTCTTTGGGTTGTAATTTCCAGTTCCCATATGAACATAGCGACGAATCGCACCCGATTCTTGACGTACTACGAGTGAGAGTTTGGCATGAGTTTTAAAGCCAACCAGACCATAAACAACATGTACTCCTGCATCTTCAAGTTTTCTGGCCCAACGTACATTTGCTAGCTCATCGAAGCGGGCCCGAATTTCAATAACTGCAAGAACTTGTTTACCTGCCTCTGCCGCTTCAATTAGCGCTTCAACAATTGGTGAATCTCCAGAAGTTCGATACAAAGTCTGCTTAATCGCCAAAACTTTAGGATCGCTCGCGGCCGATTCCACAAAGCGCACAACGGAAGAGTTAAATGACTCATATGGATGGTGCAAAATGACTTCGCGACGCTTTAACGCTTCAAAAAAGGCCTCGGTAGAATCTTGCTCAACATCGCGCAAATCCCAAGCGACTTGATTTCTAAATGCTGGAAACTTCAAATCTGGGCGATCAATATCGGCGATTTGGTTAAGGCCAGTTAAATCCAAAGGCTCTGGGTATCTGCTTATATCTTCATCTTTGACACTTAACTCATCTTTCAGCGTTTCTAATAATTCGAGGTCCATACCTACGCCAATTTCTAAACGAACGGGTGGACCAAATTTTCTACGTAACAACTCTTGCTCCATACTTGCAAGCAGATCATCAGATTCTTCCTCTTCAAGTTCTAAATCTGCATTTCTGGTAACTCTAAAGGTGTAAACATTTAGAACTTCCATACCTGGGAATAGTTCGGAAACGTTCGCTGTTATTACTTGTTCGAGCGGAATGTATCTACGGTCATCACCTGTTGTCGTTACAACAAAGCGTGGCAAATTTGATGGAACTTTCACTCGAGCAAAGAGTTCAATTCCAGTATCTGGATTTTTTACTACGACTGCAAGATTGAGTGAAAGGCCAGAGATGTAAGGAAATGGATGTGAAGGATCAATCGCAAGTGGTGTTAAAACCGGAAAGATTTGATTATTGAAAATTTCGGTGGCTAGTTCGCGCTCTTCTTCTGTTAACTCATCCCACCTAACAACATTGACTCCCTCTTTAGAGAGCTTGAGGTGTATGTCATCGTGGAAACATTTGGTCTTTCGATCTATTAGCTCATTAGTCTTTGCAGATAACTCTTTCATTAACTCACTTGGTGTAAACCCAGCAGTGTTTGTCTTGGTAATCCCAGTCTCTAATTTTCGCTTTAGCGATGCAACCCGAATCATGTAAAAGTCATCGAGGTTAGAAGAGAAAATTGCTAAGAAGCGACAACGCTCAAGCAGTGGAGTTGATTTATCTTCAGCTAACTCAAGGACTCGCTGATTAAATGCCAGCCAACTTAATTCGCGATCAACCAATATTTCTTTGGGATCGCTTACGGAGATGCCGTGTTCATGGAAAACCATTTGAATATTCTCCACTAGTTAGATGAACGGGTGGTAACGGGAGGGCAATCACCGCATAAAACATCGCGCTTATAGCCACCCTAATTTTTACCCGAAGATGACTATCGCTCATCGGTGGTGCGGGCATAAGGTTTGATTACTGTAAATACGCAGTTGATGGCGAGGTTGGTAGATGCGAAGTCCGTTTGGCCGCAACCTCGCTATTGACATAGGCACAGCCAACACGGTGATTTACCAATCAAATCGGGGAATTGTTTTAAACGAGCCAAGTGTTGTTTGTGTTAATACTGATACTGGAGAAATTCTTTCCGTGGGACATGAAGCAAGAAAAATGGTTGGTCGAACTCCTGGACATATAGTTTCGATTAAGCCGCTTAAAGATGGTGTAGTTGCGGATTTTGAAACAACACAGAAAATGTTGCGAGCGTTTATGGCAATGGTTGGGGTACGGAAAATCCTGGCAAAACCAATTGTTGTAGTCGCAGTTCCGCCACTTGTTACATCGGTTGAACATCGAGCCATTAAAGATGCGGCCTACGCTGCAGGTGCAAAAAAAGTTTACATAATGGAGGAGCCGATGGCTGCGGCAATTGGCGCCGGGCTTCCGATTCAAGAACCAATTGGTTCAATGATTGTAGATATTGGTGGCGGCACTACTGATGTTGCGGTGATTTCACTTGGTGGAATTGTCATTTCACAGTCAATTCGTATTGGTGGTGACGCTATGGATACTGCAATAATAAATTACATTAAGAATACTTATAGCTTAATGATTGGTGAACGTACCGCCGAAGAGGTAAAGATGGCAATTGGTTCTGCTTCGCGTTTGAATGGTGAGAGCAGCGCCCGAATACGTGGGCGAGATTTAGTTTCTGGTCTGCCAAAAGATCTAATGGTTACAGCAAAAGAGATCCGTGAAGCAATTGAAGATCAGGTTGCCAAAATAGTTAGCGCAATCAAAGCGACGCTCGATGAAACTCCACCAGACCTTGTTGCGGATTTATCTCGTACTGGAATTGTCTTGGCCGGCGGTGGGGCGCTTCTTAAAGGGTTCTCCGAACGTTTGATGAAAGAGACAGGAATGCCAGTTCGAGTTGCGGATGATCCGCTCTACTCAGTTGTTCATGGTGCTGGCCGTTGCGTTGAAAATATTGAAATGCTGAAACAAATTTTGGTGGCAGAAAGCCGTTAATAATTAGGTATTCCAGGTGATTGGTGTTTCATACTTCGCGCTTCTGCCATCACCAGATGATTTTCCGCGCAGGCGGCGCCAGATCCACGGAAGCACAAAAGCGATAATCCAGAGCGTCTTCTCGAGTTTTTTGCGCGATTTTGATTTCTCTGGGGCAGGTGGCAATGGAATTTTCCATGCTGGGTCCGAGCTTCTCCCAAGTTTCTCTAAAACTGCTTGCGATAAGCGCCAATGTCCATCGCTATTTAAATGCAAGCGGTCAGCGGCAAGGAATCGTAAATCCGCCATCCACTTTGCGCCATCTGCCTCAATAATTATTGCGCTATATTTATTCGCAACCGCTCGTACATTCACATTGAATGCGCTAAAGCGCTCGTGCCACAACTTTGCAGTTCTACCTTCACCTTCGACGCGATCAATAACTGTAAAAACAATTAACGTGGCACCTGTCTTTGTTAAATCGCTAACCCCTTTCTCATATTTAGCAAAGGCAGCTTCGGCTTGATAATTTGGCCTCAGCACATCATTTGCACCAGCATGAAATGAAATCAAAGTTTCTGGTCCAGTAACTAACGTTGCAGCAGAAGGAATTTGGTCGTCAATCACTTGATGTAATAACTTTCCACGGATAGCCAAATTTGCATATGAGAAGTTTGGGCTCTCTTTCGCCAATGTATCGGCAACACGATCAGCCCAGCCGCGATACTTGCCATCAATAATTTCATCACACATGCCCTCGGTCATTGAATCACCAAGCGCAATAAAACGTGTGAAGGTCGTCATCGTTATTTTGCCCGCTTCTCGGCAATCCAATACATAACAATTGCAGTTGCAACGCTTGCATTTAGTGACTCAACATCTGATTGCATTGGAATTGAAAGAATTAAATCGCACTTCTCTTTAACTAGCCTTGATAGACCTTTGCCTTCGCTGCCGACAATTAAGTAAACAGATTCGGTCGCAAGTGAGAATCCAGGTAGGGATTCTTGCCCTTCGGCATCTAACCCAACTACGAAGAAGCCAGCTTTTTTCGCATCTTCTATTGAGCGAACCATATTTGTAACTTGTGAAATTGGAAGACGCGCAGCCGCGCCAGCCGAAGATTTCCATGCTGAACCAGTCATCGCAGCATTGCGACGCTCTGGAATTACAACACCATCAGCACCGAATGCCGCCGCACTTCGAACAATTGCACCCAAGTTATGTGGATCGGTAACGCCATCTAGCCCAATTATTAAACCGGGCTTTTTTGCGCCGAGCAGAACTGCCTCTAAAGCCTTGTATTGAAAGGGCTTGATGATTAGCGCAATACCTTGATGATTTGTAGTTCCAGTGACGCCATCTAATTGTCCTCGTGGAACTTCTTTGATTCCTAAATCCTGATTCTTTGCTAAGCGAAGCGCTTCAGTCATGCGCTCATCTATCTCAGCGCGTTCTGCAATTAAAAGTTCTTTTGCAGGGATGCGGGCACGCAACGCTTCAACAACGCTATTGCGACCAGCAACTGCGTCGCTATTTGCTCGGGTTTCAAGCCTGGACTCTGGTTTGCGATTTGTTGGTCTGCGATCTGGTGCTACTGCAGCTTCACGACGTTTTTTTCCGGGGCGCATTTACTTTTCGATTCTCTAGTTTTCGGTTAGTTATTAGTTCACGGTCCAGCGCGAGCCGGTTGGGGTATCTTCGATTGTTATGCCAAGTGCGGTAAGTGAATCGCGAATTTCATCACTTGCTGCAAAATCTTTACGAGCGCGTGCCGCGGTGCGTTGTTCAAGTGCGAGGGAGATAAGCCCATCAAGTAAATCTCTCTCTGCACCTGTTCCACTTGCGAATACTGGGTCGAAGGGATCGCAACCAAGGATTGAAAGCGCGCCTCTAACTTCGCTTGCACTCTTTGCTAGTGCCATTAAATTGCCTTCGGTTATTGCGCTATTGCCAAGACGTACCGCTTCAGAAATATCAGCAAGCACTTGGGGCACCGCTAAATCGTTATTCATTGCAGCGGTGAATTCAGTGGAAATACTAGGTTCAATCTCACTCTTAAGAAGCTCTTGTGCGCGTTGCAAAAAGCCTTCGATGCGACGGAAATTTACAGATGACTCTTCGAGCGCTTCGAATGAGAACTCCAACATTGAACGGTAATGAGCGCTTCCTAAATACCAACGTAGCTCAATTCCGCGAACTTTCTTTAAAATCTCTATTACTTGAAGTGAATTACCAAGTGACTTACTCATCTTCTCACCAGAAGTTGTAACCCATGCGTTATGCATCCAAATATTTGCAAACTTCCAGCCTGCTGATTCTGATTGTGCGATTTCATTTTCGTGATGCGGAAAAATTAAATCTAAGCCACCACCATGAATATCAAATGCCTCACCTAAATAAGCATGTGCCATCGCAGAACATTCCAAGTGCCAACCAGGTCGGCCATCGCCCCAAGGTGTTGGCCAAGATGGATCTCCGGCTTTTGCGGCCTTCCAGAGTGCAAAGTCCCGTGGATCTCTCTTAAATGTTAAATCAGTATCTTCAGTGGATTGCAGATCATCTAGCTTCTGATTTGAAAGCGTTAAATAAGATTTAAGTTTTCGTACTTCAAGGTAAACATCACCATTGCCTGGAGCATACGCGCTGCCATTAGCAAGCAAAGTTTCCATAAGTTGAATCATCTGTGTGATATGGCCAGTAGCTCTTGGTTCATATGTCGGTGGCAGAACATTTAACGCGGAATAGGCGCCACTAAATGCACGCTCGTACTTCATTGCTACTGCCCACCATTCAATTTTTTCATGAACGGCCTTATGCAAAATTTTGTCATCAATGTCGGTTACGTTTCTTATAAAGGTTACGTCATAACCAATTGCAGTAAGCCATCTCCGCAAAATATCGAAGTTAACGCCAGAGCGAATATGGCCGATGTGTGGTGGGGCTTGCACAGTTGCACCACACAAATAAATTCCAACTTTTCCTGGTTGCAATGGCACAAATTTCGAAAGCGCTCGATCTGCAGTGTTATACAGATTTAGCTCGCTAGTTGCCTTGGCCATTGGGAAATTCTAGCTTCTGGCTCGAACTATAAGAGCCGTCGCAATCGCGCCGATTCCTTTGCCTTCACCAGTTAAACCAAGACCGTCGGTTGTAGTCGCAGAAACTGAAACTTGAGCGCCGCCTAAGGCAAGTGAAATTTCGACAATTGCATCTAAACGTCGAGTTCCAATCTTTGGGCGATTACCAATAATTTGAACGGCAACATTTTGAATTTTAAATCCAGCAGCACTAACTAAATTGAGAGTTTCACTCAATAACTTTGCACCAGAAGCACCTGCATATTCTGGTTTCGAAGTTCCAAAGTTAGAGCCCAAATCACCAATATTTGCGGCAGTAAATAGCGCATCACAGATTGCATGTGCTGCAACATCGCCATCGGAATGTCCATCAACGCCAATTTCATTCTCCCAAAGCAATCCCGCAAGCCAAAGTGGCCGTTTTGGATCACTCGAAAACGCATGTGCATCAACCCCAACACCGGTGCGAATATCACTGGCTTGGTCTGGCACTAAATATTTCATTGCGGCTGCTAGATCTTCTGGGTTGGTAATTTTGAGCGCGCGTACTTCTCCAGCAATTAACTTAACTTTCCCGCGCATAGCTTCAACCAGAGCGCCATCATCTGTCGCTTCGATATTTTGCATGTGGGCTTTAATTAAAGTTTCACGAGCAAAACCTTGGGGAGTTTGTACTGCGCGGAGGCGTTCGCGATTGGGGGTTGCAACAACATAATTCGAGGCATCAACTTCCTTGATTGTGTCCGAAATATTCAAAGCTGGGATAACTGCAACCTCGCCACTTGTGAGCGCATTAATAACGCTCTTACCAAGTTCGGCAGATGCAAGCGGTCTTGCGGCATCATGGACTAGGACGAATTCGATATCTGAAGCAACGGCTTCGAGTGCAATTTTTACGCTCTTAGTGCGAGTTTCGCCACCTGTAACAACGGTTACAGCGTCGCCCAGGATTTTGCGAAAGCTATCTTCATAGCCAGCAGGCGCTGCGACGATAATTTGGGTTGCAATTGATCCAAGGTTTAATACTGCATGTTCGATAATGGTTCGGCCATTTAATTGAATGAGCGCTTTGGGAATTTGTGCGCCAAATCTTTCACCACTGCCAGCAGCGGGAATGAGTAGTGCGACTTTAGGAAGCACGTTAAGAAGCGAGGACCTCATCTAGCATCACGCCAGCCTTCTCTTCATCTGTGCGCTCTGCAAGTGCAAGTTCTGAAACCAAAATCTGCTTAGCCTTAGAAAGCATGCGCTTCTCGCCTGCAGATAGCCCGCGGTCTAGATCGCGGCGATAGAGATCACGAACAACTTCAGCGACCTTGATTACATCGCCTGAAGCAAGCTTCTCAACATTTGCCTTGTATCGACGTGACCAGTTTGTTGGCTCTTCTGTGTATGGCTGGCGTAATACATTAAATACTCTATCAAGTCCGGCTGAGTCGACCACATCGCGAACGCCAACTAGGTCAATGTTCTCTGCTGGGACTCGAACTGTTAGGTCACCTTGAGCAACTTTTAGAACCAAATAAATTTTCTCTTCGCCTTTAATGGTCCGGGTCTCAATAGCTTCAATGAGAGCCGCCCCGTGATGGGGATAAACAACGGTTTCGCCGACCTTAAAAGTCATTAATTTGGCCTTTCGATAGAGGCCAAGGATACCATTCACTCATGCTTAAGAAAAACCTGAAATCAGCCGCTTCCGCCCTCTTTGGAGCCCTATTAGTAGTTGTTTTAACTGGTTGTGGCGCGAGCGGTCTGGATGCTCCTACTCGCAATGTGAAACAAGTGACCGATGGCGTTGAGGCAACTTCAGGTGGAATCAAAGCGGTAAACGTTTTACTTGTAACTCAAGGCGATGGATCCGCAGTACTTGTCGGAACTCTTATTAATTCGGATGAAGTCATCGATTCAATTACGGGTATCACTGCAAATGGAATTGCCGGAGAAATTTCAGCAATAACACTAGCAACTGATTTGCCTGTAATTTTCGCAGGTGATTCTGCAAATTCCACTGCAAGATTCCAAGGACTTAATGCGAAAGCTAGTAATCGCGTCAATTTAGAAATTTCTTTCGCTAGCGCTGCGCCGATAAAAGTAAGTGCGCTGGTACGCGCAAAAGCCGAAATCTACGCAAACGTCGGAGATTAGTTCTCTAGTTTTCGAACTTATATCCCAGCCCGCGCACGGTCTGAATAAATACTGGATTGGCTGGGTCGACTTCAATCTTTGCGCGCAACCGTTTTACGTGAACATCTAAAGTCTTGGTATCACCAAAGTAATCACTGCCCCATACTCGATCGATTAATTGAGAACGAGTTAGAACGCGCCCGGAATTTCGAACTAAGAATTCAAGTAATTCAAACTCTTTCAATGGGAAGGCTATATTGTCGCCATTCACACTTACCTTGTGGCGTTCAACATCCATGCGAACTGGACCGGCTTCCAGAATTCCATCTTTGATTGAATCTTCTTCACCTTGGCGACGAAGTACTGCGCGAACACGCGCAATTAGCTCTCGTGACGAGTAAGGTTTTGTAACATAATCATCGGCGCCAAGTTCTAGCCCAACAACTTTATCTACTTCAGCATCCTTAGCGGTCAACATAATTATTGGCACGCTCGAACGAACTCTAAGTTGGCGGCAAACTTCAGTTCCAGATAAACCAGGGAGCATTAAATCAAGAAGCACTAGGTCAGCACCATGGCGATCAAATTGTTCAATCGCGCCGGGACCGGTGTCAGCAACAATTACCTCAAAGCCCTCTTTTCCTAATAAATAGGCAAGTGCTTCAGAGAATGAAGCTTCATCTTCGACTACGAGGATCTTCGTCATTTATTTGCCTCCAAGGCAGAACTTCTTCTATTTTCATGGCTTCGCAAGAGTGGTAGGCGGATTGTGAAAGTGCTTCCCGCACCTTCAACGCTCCATACTGAAATATCGCCACCGTGATTGGTGACAACATGTTTAACGATTGAAAGTCCAAGTCCAGTACCACCGGTAATTCGAGAGCGCGCCGCATCTACCCGATAAAAACGTTCAAAGATGCGCTCTAAATCTTTCTCTGGGATTCCAATTCCTTGATCCGAAATTGAAATTTCACACAAGCCCTCTACTTCATTAACCGCAATTGCGACGCGCGTTGCATCAGGGCTGTAGTTAATCGCATTCTCAATCAAATTATGAATCGCCATTGTTACTTGATCGCGATCACCTGTTACAAGAGAATTAACATCATCATTATAAATAATATCTACCCGTCTGGCCTCGGCATTTAATCGTGATTGATCGATCGCTTCTCTAATACTTTCACTCACCGAAAATGGTTGAGCTCGCTTTAGAGGGTCGTCATCTTGAAGTCTTGATAAGTTAATAATCTCCTGGACCAAATCAGTTAAGCGAGTTGCTTCTGACTGCATCCGCGTCGCAAATCGTGTGATTGCCTCTGGATCATCGCTCGCCCCTAAGACGGCTTCACTCAAAATTGAGAGCGCGCCAATCGGAGTTTTGAGTTCGTGGGAAATATTTGCTACGAAATCTCGGCGAATAGAGTCAAGCCTGCGCATTTCACTATCATCAAAAATTAGAATAACAATTAAGCCGTCATCGCCAAGAAGAGAAACTCTTACTAATAAATCATGAGTTCCGGCGCCGATGGGACCGCGCGGCAACTCCATAGTCACTTCCTGAGCTTTCCCAGATCTGCGAGTCGCTCGAACTAAACGAAGTAAAAATTCATTATTTAAGTGTTTGTCACGGATTAAATTGAGCGTCGAAATACCTTCAGATTGTTGTAAAACTACTTCACCATTACCGAGCACAATATTCTCAGCGTCAAAAAGTTTTAATAAATCGTAAATGGATTCCGGCAGAAAATCAGATTCAAGTAGCTCCTCATCAACGCTAACTTGATTAGTTTTTCTCCGAGCCATCCAGGACATGTCTCAATCGTAGAAGAGATACCCAACTCACCCCCACCAAATCCCCCTAAACTTGCCCTTTAACGCCAATTCTTAACCTTTAGTTCAAGGCGCGTTCACGTACATACATCTATTAAAAGCCAGGCCACACTATTCTTACGACATGCGTAGCGCCTTCCATGAAGAGTTAGATTCGATTGGAATGACCCTGCTTCAAATGGCGGGTCTTGTGAAAATTGCGATGGTCGAGGCAACGACAGCTCTTCTGGCCTCTGATCTAACAATGGCCGAAAAGGTTATTGCCGCAGATAGCGTCATCGATGATATTCAACATGAATTAGATGCACGCACGATAAATTTAATGGCACGTCAACAACCTGTTGCATCTGACCTTCGCACCCTTGTTACCTCACTTCGAATGAGCGCCGATCTAGAACGGATGGGCGATTTAGCTCACCACGTAGCTAAACAAGCTCGGATGCGCTATCCAAATAGCGCAGTGCCTGCCGAATTGGTACCAATCATCACAAGCATGGGAATGGTTTCAGATAAATTAATCGAGAAATTAACCGTTGTTATGGAGCACCGCGACACAGTTCGCGCCTTAGAAATTGAGACTGATGATGATGAAATGGATAAGTTGCACCGAGATTTAATCGAAGCGCTTTTGGCTGATGATTGGACGCATGGAATTGAAACTGCAATTGATATGACCCTTCTTGGTCGCTATTACGAACGCTTTGCTGACCATGTGGTCTCTATTTCGCGCCGCGTTTACTTCTTAGTTACCGGCGAATATTCAAGTAACTAAGTTTTTCAAAAATTACCTTGAAGATTTCAATTACAGATAAGAGAAGTACAACAGGTAGTAAATCAACGCTTCGCTTCAAAAACCAGGGTAGGCCATTAGCAATCAACCACTTAATCTGTTGAGAGCGCTCTCTTATGAGAATTTCGCCCTCTTCTGGAATTGAAATCAACCAACCTCGTTGCTGCAATTGAACGGCCACTTCCCTCGCTAACATTTTATGTCCACGTTCACCCGGATGCATCCGATCAATATGCCAATTCTTTAAATTATGCACATCGGGAATATCACGAGTTTTGATAAGGACTATTTCCAATTCTTCAGCAAGCTTGCGATAAACGGCATTCACAGATTCAACTCGTTTACGCAGAATCCGCTTCATTATCTTTGGGATACGTAGAAGTTCATTTGGATCATGTAGTTCAACCATGATTACTTCACTGCCAAGCTCCATAAGCTCTCGACAAGTGCGTTGTAAATTTGTATAAAGTTTCTGTGGATTAAATCCATTTCGTAATAAATCATTTCCGCCAGCGACGACCGCACAAATATCAGGTGACAACGCTTTTGCTCGCACGAGTTGAGAGTTAGATACTTCATCTGATTTAGCGCCTGGCCTTGAAAAATTAACATAGCTGCACTCATCGTGAAAACTATTTGCCAGGTAATAAGTCCAACCACGGAAGGTTCCATCTGGTGCGCTGTCGCCAGTACCGAATGCGGCGCTGTCGCCAATAACTGCAAAGGTTAGATTTGGTGCAACCTGTGCAGTATTCATTTAACTCGCCTTATAACTAACTTCGTTATGAACTTCTAACATTTTGGTTACGGTATTTGTCCAAGGAAGTGCTCCGGCTATTTCCCGAGCCCGAATTCTCATCTTGGATCTACCGATTACGCTCTCGATTGAATCAGCAAAGGTGTAAGGATCATTATCAAAAGTGGCACCCGCTGCTGTTTGTAGTTCATGAATTAGAAACTCACCCACCGCATTCGAATTCGACGTCACTACTGGAGTTCCTGAAGCCAGTGATTCAAGGGCTGCTAAACAGAATGTTTCAAGTGGCCCAGGTGCAAGTGAAACATCAGCACTTGCCAACATTGCCGCAATTTTATTTCTATCAGCAATGTATCCCAAGGTATCGACTGGATGGCCCTTCGCGAGTGAGCGAATCTCTCTCCACATTGGTCCCATTCCGATAATTACCAAACGCGCATCAATCCCGCGTTCGCGTAATTCAATTAAGGCCTGAACACTTCGTTGTGGTTCCTTCTCTTTCGAGAGCCGGCCGCAATGAATTAGTAGCACTTGCGAACCCTTTAGTAGCTCGGTCCGAAGTTCTTCAGATCTCTTGCTTGGGTGAAAGACTTCTAAATCAACACCGAGTGAAACCTTTATTAAGTTCTGAGATTTTAAGGATTTAAATTCCCTGGACGCAAAATTTGTAGTTGTAATAATTTGATCAAAGGTGCGGGAAAACTTCCAATTATGTAGGTTTACGAGCGCATCTCTAATTTTCTTTGGAGCTGGAAGAAATCTAGATGCCAGGCCCGACAAGGTTTCATGGCTAAATGCGACGGTAGGTACGTTATTTCGCTTCGCCCAACGTCCGACGCTATGAAGTGTAAATCGGTCAGATATTTCAAGTCGATCTGGCCCTAGGCTTGCGATTAGTTTTACCAAATTTCTATTGCTTCTAATTAGTTGGTAACCACAGCTTCCCGGCAGAATTATGCTCGGTACCGTTATCTTCTTTCCAAATATGGTTTCTTCAACAAACAAACGAGTACCGGGGACGATAAAGATGAATTCATGCCCGTGAGCGCGATATCCGCGACCTAATTCGTGAATCGTGGTTTTGATGCCTCCTGAATTGGGCCCATAAAAATTAGCGACGTGAACAATTCTCATGCTGCGCTCCCATCTAGGCATTTTTCTCTCTTAGAAATGAGTTCGTTGTAATGGTCTAAGAGTTGAGAATTTATAATTGGCCAAGTGCGTCGTAGTACTGATTCTCTAGCCTTAACTGCCATTTCCGCTTTATCGTTACGAAGTTGGAAATGTAAGACTGCAGATTCAAGTTCATCTGGGCGGTGAGTATTTATTACATATCCAGTTACACCATGTCGCACTAAATCGGCTGGTCCACCAGTAGTCGGAACTATGCATGGAACTCCAGATGACAAGGCTTCTTGTACGGCCTGGCAGAAAGTTTCATTTGGTCCTGGGTGAATAAATAAATCTAGGCTGGCGTAAATTTCCGCAAGATCTTCACCAGATTTATGTCCCATAAAGATTGCGTTAGGAAGCTCTTTGCGCAACTTGCTCTGCGCTGGTCCATCACCAGTAATAATTAATTGAATTTTAGAATCTCGATCTAGGTATCGTAAATCCTTTATTCGCTTCTCATTAGCCAAGCGGCCAACGAATCCGATAATCGACTTCTTCCCAGTTGGGTCCCAGAGCTTGCGCATTACTTCAGATTTCTTACTTGGATTAAACAATTCAATATTCACGCCACGTTGCCATAAATAAACTTCTTTCACTCCTTGCGAAGTCAATTCAATACAGGCAGAACTTGAAGGCGCAAGTGTTCGATCTGTTTGTGAATGAATCCTTCCCACCATTTTGCGCAGTGAAGTATGTGCCATATCAAAGCCGTAATGCCGAGCAAATCCGGCAATATCGGTTTGATAGACCGAAAGGGTTGGGATTTCAAACTTCTTTGCAATCTTCGCACTATATAAACCGAGCGCTAAAGGAGAAGCGAGATGAAATATATCCGGTGAAAATCCATCAATTAAATATTCTAGCCTCCGAGTTGGAATTCCCATTGGCATGCCTACTGGAACCATGCTTTGAATTGGAATTGTTGGAATCGTTTTCACTCGATGTCCGGCATACTCTTTTGGAACACCTTCGCCATCTGGCGCAATAACTAACGCTTCATGATTTGCTTCGCGCAACGTTTCAAGGACTCTTAGGACTGAATTAGTAACGCCATTAATTTGAGGTAAGAAAGACTCAGTGACTACGGCTACTCTCATGCGAATAATATGAGGCAGCCTCTTAACTATCGCGGCTTTTAAAGGTTAAATGTTGCTGAATGCTAGGTTAATTACTTCTTACCTTGATTCGCAACAGCCTCGATTGCAGATTTCGCAGCCTCTGGATCTAAGTACTCGCCACCTTTTTTGATTGGCTCAAAGTTATCGTCGAACTCATATAACAACGGGATTCCGGTCGGAATATTCACGCCGGCAATATCCACATCTGAAATGCAATCAATATGTTTAACCATCGCCCGGATTGAATTTCCATGGGCTGTAACAAGGACGGTCTTTCCTGAATTTAAATCTTCAGTAATATCGCCAGTTAAGTAAGGAACCATGCGGTCAACTACATCCTTGAGGCATTCAGTCTTTGGAAGTGCGGCGCCTAAATCTGCATAACGCGGATCGCCAAATTGAGAATATTTATCGCCATCATCAATCGGTGGTGGTGGAACATCAAATGATCTGCGCCAAAGTTGGAATTGTTCTTCGCCGTATTGTGCCAAGGTCTCTTTCTTATCTTTACCTTGCAGTGCGCCATAGTGGCGTTCATTCAAACGCCAGCTGCGCTTTACCGGAATCCAGTGGCGTTCGGCTTCATCGAGGGCTAATTGCGACGTATGAATCGCACGACGCAGAAGTGAGGTGTGAACAATATCTGGCAACAAGCCGCGCTCTTTAAGAAGTTGACCGCCGCGCTTTGCTTCACCGATTCCCTTTTCAGAGAGTCGAACATCGACCCAACCAGTAAATAAGTTGAGGGCATTCCACTCACTCTCGCCGTGGCGCAGAAGAATCAATTTCTTAGTCATGAGTAAATCCTATTAGATTAAATGTTCAAATGCTTTTAGATTTGAAAGTGATTCACCGCGCGATACCCGCCAAGCCCATTCTTTTCGAATAGATGTCGCGAAACCTAATTCAAGAAGTGGGTTGAATGAAGAATCTGAATATTGCAAGACCGCGCCAAGAATTCGATCAATTTCAATATTTGTTACTGCTGGCAAGGGCAAGCGACCAACAAGGAAAATATCGCCAACTTCATTGATTGCAAATGTGACGGCATACATCGAAGCGTTCTTAGCCAGAAGCCATTCGTGAACTTTATCGGCGTTCTCATCTGGTTTACGGATTACAAAAGCATTGATACTCAATGAGTTATCGCCAACAACTAGCGCGCAATGGGTCTGTAGCTTTTTCTCACCAGGCAGCGTTACTAAGAAGGTGTTAGCACCGCTCTTTTCAAAATCTAAATCATGGGATTCTAGAAACTCTTCGATAATTACCCGGGGATCAATCATTATTAATTAGCCACCCATAGCGGATTTGATTTTGGCTTAGATAAAACCCAGTCATAAACATCGAGAGTTTGGTGCGCAGTATTTTCCCACCCAAACTTCTTTGCATGATCTAGCGCGCCCATTGAGAGCAGAACCCGACGTTGTGGTTCGGCAATTAATCGAGATAGAACCGATGCCCAAGCTTTCTGATCATGGCCATCGACAAGGGTTCCTGAAATGCCATCTGATACTGCGGTACGCAGACCACCAACCGCACTTGCAACAACGGGCGTTCCACATGCTTGGGCTTCAAGTGCAACAAGTCCAAAACTTTCAGAGTATGAAGGAACACAAACTAAATCAGATGCGCGATACCAATCTACAAGTTCACTTCGTGAAACTGGCTCTTTAAAGTGAATTAAATCTTCAACACCTAAGAAGGATGCAAGCTTTGCTAAACGTTCAGGTTCACTAGCTCCACTACCTGATGCCCCGCCCATAATTATAAGAGCCAACTTTGAACGCAGATATGGAGTATGCGCAACTATTTCGGCAATTGCACGAACCAATACTTCGGGACCCTTATGTGGCTGGATCCGGCCCACAAATGTTAAAACAATGGCATCGGGTGCGATATTTAAAATATTACGGGCGCTCGCTTTTCCATGTCCTGGAGTAAAGCGTTGCAAGTCAACACCTGGTGTTACAACTTTTACCTTGTCGGGATTTGCGTCATAAAGTGAGACTAAACTCGCAGCTTCGGCATCAGTATTTGCAATTAGCGCTTTTGCATTTTGCACAATTTGTTCTTCGCCAAGTGCGCGAATATGTGGTTCTGGGCTCTCGCCTTCGGCAAGTGCTTGATTCTTTACCTTCGCCATTGTGTGCATGGTGTGAACA
>QYQH01000060.1 GCA_007280395.1 Actinomycetales bacterium
CATTGGCTCATTAACATCAGGTGCATCCCTTGAAGTTGGAGCTGTTACAGCTGCGGCATCAGGCGTAATTGCGATTGCATCTGCTGCATCATCACCTGCACTAACAACTTTCCAAGACAATGACACATTGTTCCGCACCTACCCATCAGATCTACTACAAGCCAAAGCTTTGGTAACTGCAATTTCAAATGCTAATGGAAAAAATTCATGGGTAACTGTTGGCGCAATCAACAACTCATTTGGAACTGGTCTTGCAACAGCATTCAAAAAAGCATGGATTAGAAACGGTGGCCACGTCGGCGGAACTGTTCTTTGGAATGCAGGCGCAGCATCATATGATTCAGAGGCTGCAGCTCTTGTAAAGACAAAGCATGATGCTTTCATGTTTGTTGATTACCCAGATTCATTCGCAAAGATGGCACCTGCTCTAGCTCGTACAAAGAAGTGGGATGCAAACAAGACTTTCATGACCGAGGCATTCAATGATGATTCAGCGATTGCTACTGTCGGCGCTTCACTTATGAACGGAATTCGCGGAACTTCAGCTAAGGGCAATGGAACTGATGCTGCAGGTTGGAAGAGCGCATTCGTAGCTGCTTACCCAAAGAATCCAGGAACTTTCGTTGATGGTTCAGGTTTCGATGGTGCAGTTCTAGCGTGCCTTGCTGGAATTTATGCAAGCTCAACTAGCTCAAAGGCTCTTGCTAAGGGACTTCGCGCAGTCGGCGGAAATAGTGGCGGAACTGCTTATTCATGGAACCAATTGACAGCTGCAGTTAAAGATGTTGCCGCTGGAAAGCCAATCACTTACAACGGTGTTTGGGGTTACACAAAGATGGATAAGGCTGGAGACCCATCGGGTGGAGCTTTTGAAGTCTGGGCTGTGAAGAGTGGTGTAATCATTCACGATTCTAAGCTTGACGTTAAGTTCTAATCTAAAGAACTAACTCTTTGTAGTTACCGCATTCACTACCTTCATAATAGAAAGCAATTTCTAAAGGTGGTGGATGCGGTGCTATATAGAGGCTTTTAAAGATCCCTTAAGCCAGTCGACAATCTCTTGGGTCGGGGCTCCTGGAGTAAAAATCTCCCCTACTCCCAATGTAATAAGTTTTTGACGATCAGCTTCAGGAATAATTCCCCCTCCAAAGACCAAAATTTCTGGTGCTCCCTGTGCTTTGAGTAGTTCAAGAACTTTCATGAACAGACCCATATGGGCTCCAGAAAGAACCGAAAGTCCAATAGCCTTAACATCTTCTTGAATGGCAGTAGCAACAATCTGATCGGGGGTCTGATGAAGTCCGGTATATATAACTTCAAAACCAGCATCACGCAATACCCGGGCAATAATTTTGGCGCCGCGATCGTGACCATCTAATCCAGGCTTGGCAATGACGATACGAATGGGAGGCATGGATTGAAGATAGCAATTCAGCGCCCCGAGTACAACATGCCTTTATTGGTGGTGCTGTCCTAATATGTCACACATGTCCTCAGACGCTAGCTCCGAGCAGCAATGGCAAGATTTGCTTAGTTCGATTACGCGCGCAAATCCACGCGATTTAGCTCGAGCAATTTCCTTAGTTGAAAATGACTCAACGTTAAGAGTTCATTCAGCGGTTTCTAATTCGCAAGTAATAGGTATCACCGGGGCACCAGGCGTTGGTAAATCAACGACAGTAAACGCCCTTATTGCAGCGCTGCGATCCCACAACAAGAGCATTGCCGTCCTTGCAGTCGATCCATCGTCGCCGATTTCAGGTGGAGCACTACTGGGCGATCGGATTCGCTTAGGTGAACACTTCCTAGATCCAGATGTCTTCATACGTTCATTAGCTACGCGCGGACACCTCGGCGGCCTGTCGGCAACGATTGAATCGGTAATAAATCTAGCGAAGTTAGCTGGTTTTGATTACATCTTTGTTGAAACAGTAGGTGTCGGACAAAGTGAAGTAGAGATAATGAAATTCGTTCAGACCGTTGTGGTTGTTATGGCTCCCGGTATGGGCGATGGCATTCAGGCCTCTAAAGCTGGCATTCTCGAGATCGGCCACATCTTCCTGATGAATAAGTCTGATCGCGATGGAGCGCGAGAGAGCGCAAAAGAGCTTGAGAGTTCTTTACACCTGTCAGCTAAGCCCCTAAATTGGCAGCCATTAGTTCTATTGGGGGCAATGGAGAAATCAGTAGGGGTCGATGAGTTAATTAGTGCGATAAAAAAACACGGGGAGATAATGAAATGAGTATGTTCAAAACTGGCCATGTTGATAATTTCACACGCGAAAATCTTCCGCCACGCGATCAATGGCCTTGGCTCAATCAGAACTTTATTGACGCCAATTATGCTGATCGACTCAATGCTAGTTATGAATTAATAGATAAGACCATTGAATTAGTTGGAGCGGATAAAGCAGCAATAATCGCCGCCGATGGAAACTATACATACGGTGAACTCCTTGCAAAAATTTCACAAATGGCAAACTACTTTGAATCTATCGGTGTAAAGCCCGGAAACCGCATCTTGCTTCGCGGTCCAAATAGCGCCTCTCTTGTCATTCTATGGTTGGCAATTCTTCGAGTTGGCGCCGTTGCCGTAACGACAATTCACTTACAGCGAGCCAATGAGTTGGAAAAGATGTTAGGCGTAGCTCATGTGCAATTCGCTCTGATTGATCATAGATTTACTGAAGATTGGAACTTAGTAAGTAATTTCACTGGCCAAACTTTAATTTACGGTGGTGAGAACGACGTATTCTCGAAGGCTGCGAAATTTCCAACGGTACATACGGCGTGTGACACTGCAAGTGATGATGTAAGCATCTTGGCATTTACCTCAGGCTCAACTGGAATTCCAAAGGCAACAATTCATTTCCACCGCGATATCTTGGCAATTGCCGATACTTTTTCTAAAGAGATTCTCAAACCCCTGAAAGAGGATATTTTTGCCTGTTCGGCGCCGCTGGCATTTACTTTTGGGCTTGGTGCAAGCGTTGTATTCCCATTTAGAGTTGGTGCAACGACCTTGCTTCTTGAAGGTGCACCACCACCGGTATTAATTGAAAAGGTGCGCGAGAATAAGGTCAGCGTGCTATTTACCGCTCCTACCGCTTACAGAGCCATTATGAAGTCAACGCAAAAGCTAGATCTCCCGTCTCTGCGACGCTGCGTCTCGGCCGGTGAACACCTTCCAGAATCTACGTGGACTTCGTGGTTTGAGGCAACCGGCTTGAAAATAATTGATGGAATCGGCGCAACGGAGATGCTGCATATCTTTATCTCAGCCTCTGATGATGCAATTGTTCCTGGAATGACTGGAAAAGTTGTGCCTGGTTATGAGGCAATTATCGTTAATGAGGATTTCGATGAACTTCCCACTGGAGAAATTGGATTTCTAGCCGTGAGAGGTCCAACCGGTGTCCGCTACTTAAATGATGTGCGTCAAAATGTCTACTCAGTGAATGGCTGGAATGTCACTGGTGATCTTTATTTAAAGGATGCCAACGGCTACTTTAAGTACCAGTCCAGAGCAGATGACATGATTATTTCAAGTGGCTATAACATCGCGGCCCCTGAAGTCGAAAATGCTTTGCTCACGCATAACGTAGTTGCCGAAGTTGCCGTAGTTGGCGAACCTGATGAAGAGCGTGGAATGCTCGTCGTCGCCTACATTGTTCTGCAGGCAGATGTAGCTGAAAGCGCCGAGCTCATCAAAGAGTTACAAGACCATGTGAAGCAAAAGATCGCACCATTTAAATATCCTAGACGAATAGTTTTTGTTAAGTCTTTGCCGAAAACTACCACCGGTAAATTGCAACGCTTTCGCCTGAAAGTTGACAATAAATGATAATTGAAGATCGATCGGTCTTTGATTTACCCTCCCGCGAATGTGCGAGTGTAGAAAAATATGGAGAAGATCCAGTTAACTTTATTGAGATTTTCGAGCCTGTCGCTCAATCACTAGGGCAAGTGGTCTTAATTCACGGCGGTTCATGGCGTATTGAGTACGACTTGGCACATCTGCGCTCTTATGCTGGTGCATTATCTGATGCGGGCTACCGAGTTCAATTAGTTGAGTATCGAAGAACTCCTGGCTTTCCCGATAATTACTCCGATGATATTCGCAAAGCAATTGAGCATTGCGGTGGCGGTGTCCTCATTGGCCACTCAGCTGGCGGCCATTTAGCTCTCATCGCACCAGATACGACGAATTCAGCGCTTATCAAAGGGATAATTGCGCTCTCCCCACTATGTGATCTAGCTACGGCCGATAAAGACAATACCGACGGTGGATCAGTACGGGATTTCCTTGGGACTGCGGCAGTTAATCGCCCAGATTTGGATCCGAATGTGCGTCTTAATGTACATGTTCCAGTTTTAATTATCCATGGGGTCGATGATCTCATCGTTCCGATTGAGCATTCACGAAATCTTTACAACTCATACGTTAAAGCTGGTCTGGACTGTGAACTCATTGAGCTTGAAAAAATTGGTCACTTTGAGCCCATTGATTATCGAAAAGCGCCCTTTGAGATAGTTTTAGCGCAACTTAAAAAGCTCGCGTAGGTATCCAACGTCCATAGACTTTGCGAAGTTCATTAACTATTTCACCGACAGTGGCGTAGGCCTTAACTGCAGCTATACAAGTCTCCATAATGTTTTCATCTGCTTGTGCGGCTTTATGTAAATTAGCAAGAGTCGCAGCAACAAGGGCATTATCTCTACCTGCGCGAACTGCGCGAAGGGCTGCGACTTGGCCAGCCTCGCTCTCAGGATTTATTTCAAAGGCTTTATATGGTGGGGTATCGGCTTTAAAAAGATTCACGCCAACTAGTTTGCGCTCCCCCGATTCAATCGCCATTGCAAAGGCATAAGCTTTTTCAGAGAGCTCATTTGAAAACCAGCCATTATTGATGCAAGCAAGTGCCCCGCCGCGTCTTTCAATATCCTCTAACATCGCCCACATTTTATCCGCGAGTTCATCGGTAAGGCGTTCGATTTCATAGCTTCCAGCTAATGGATCGGCAGTGCTTAAAACGCCAGTTTCAAAAGCAATTACTTGCTGCGTACGAAGAGCTAACATCGCAGCCTCTTCTGTCGGCACGCCTAAAGCCTCATCAAAGGCAGAGACGTGCATAGTCTGAATACCACCCAAAGCAGCGGCTAGCATTTCAACGGATGTACGGACAACGTTATTCATGGATTGTTGGGCAGTTAATGATGAGCCTGCAGTAAAGGCAAAAATGCGAAGTTTTTCAGAGGCGGCATCTTTAGGTTCATACTTTTCGCGAACCAAACGCGCCCAGGTCTTGCGGGCCGCCCGGAACTTAGCAATTTCAGGCAAAAACTCGATATTTGAGGATAAAAATGTAAATAAAGTCGCTGCTATTTGATCAACGCTGACACCTCTGGCAATTGCCGCATCTAAGTATTCTCGCGCATTAGCAAAAGTAAATGCAACTTCCTGCACAGCATCAGAGCCTGACTCACGGATGTGATAACCACTCATGGCTAATGAAACCCACCGAGGGATCTTAATTGCGATGTACTCGATAACATCAACTGAGAGTTTTAAGCCCGCTTCGGCTGGAAAAATCTGAGTGCCCCGCGCGATGTACTCTTTAAGTACATCGTTTTGAATAAACATTCCAAATTTATTTGGGTCCATCTCGCGCTGTTCAGCCAGGGCAATAAACATCGCTGCCCAGATATAACCTATGGAGTTTGCAGTTGTGCGAACTTGTGAGATTTTCTCGAGTGGAATGCCCTCCATTAAAATCTCAATATCGCGCAGACTATCTATCGCTACACCCACTCGACCTACTTCACCCAGGGATAAGGGATCATCGGAATCCAAACCGAGTTGAGTAGGTAAATCCAATGCAACGCTAAAACCAGTTAAGCCTTGATCTAATAACATTCTAAAGCGCTCGTTAGTTTCAGCAGGTGTCCCGAAACCACCGTACTGGCCCATGGTCCATACACCTGGATCGGCATTAATTCCGCGGGTATATGGGTATTTACCAGGCTCTTCGATTGTCATTGCTACTTACTTTCCTCTAACTGTTGGCGAAGTACTTTTTTAGCAATCTTTCCAGTTGAGTTTAATGGAAACTCTTTTACAACCATAACAACTTTTGGCTTCTTATACGATGCCATACTGGATTTACAGTGGGCCATTACTTTCTCACTAATCTCTTCCTCTGTTGCAGTGACTCCAGGCTTGAGCGTTACCATCGCGACAACACGCTGGCCCCACTCAGCATCCTTGACCCCAATGACAGCCACCTCGAGAACTCCCTCTACGTCTGCAACTACATCTTCGATTTCGCGAGGATAAATGTTGTAACCACCACTAATAATCATGTCGCCCTTGCGATCGACTAGATATAGGCGATTATCGGCATCTAGACGGCCTAAATCCCCCGTATGCAGCCAGCCATCGCGTACAGCCTTAGTGACGGTTGCATCCATTCCGGCAGCGCCATAGTAGCCGCGCATGACGTGGTCTCCCCGAGTGATTACTTCACCAATCTCACCAACTGGAACTGGATTGTTATCTTCATCAACAATTAAAATTTCAACACCAATGCAAGCATTGCCGGCGCTAGTTAGTAAGTCGGGATTACCTTGTAGACCTAACTCATGATCTCTTGCACTGAGCACGGTCACTGGTGGAATCGCTTCGACAAGTCCGTAGTACTGGACCATATTCTTGGTAATCGTTTCGTAGCACTGCTTTATATGCTCGGGCGTCATTGGGGCCCCTGCATACCCGAGCAAGCGCAAGTTAGCCATTTTCTCGCGACTCATTCCGGGCATAGCTAGAAGACGTGCAATCATTGTCGGTACAAGAGCGGTTGCATTTCCGCCACGATTAATAATGACATCGACGAAATCATCTGGATCAAATTTTGCTTGAATAATCTGCTTTGCACCAAATGCAAAGTAAGGGAGGACGAATAGACCACTTGTATGGGTAATCGGTCCGGCATGGATCCAGCAGTCAGTCTCATCAGGAACGCGCTTTAAGATATCGGTAACAATATTATTTAGACTAGCAATTCGATTGCGATGGGTTCTAATCGCACCTTTTGGATTTCCAGTTGTTCCGCTCGAATAATTCAGTGAGACCAGTGAGTCAGGGTCAATTGCGAGCATGAGTGGCTCGGCAACTTGTGCGGCAAGGAAATCTTCGTAGTTAGTTGTTCCTGGCTCAGTTCCATGAATGAGAATCACGTGTTTGACCAAGGCACGAACTGGCGCCGACTCATCCCAAAATTTATGATCGAGAATTAAAACTGTTGCGCCACAGTCTTTCGCAATACGAACCCAGTCATTGGGGTGGAGGCGATAATTAAGAGCCACGCGACAAAGGCCAGCACTTGAAATACCCAGGTCGCTCTCTAGATAGGAGATTTGATTGAACTGTAGGTCTAAGACGCGATCCTCGTTTTGTAGGCCTAAAGCGCGTAATCCACGCGAGAGCTGAAAAATACGTCCGCAAACCTCTCCGAAAGTAAGGATGCCTTCTTCGCTCTCAACTGCTGGGCGATCACGATAGGCGCGAGCTGCGCGCGCTACAAGAGTTCCGACATCCATTTAGTGGTGTTTCCCTTCAATAGGTATTGAGTAGGCACTATCTAGCACCCACGCGCCTTTCGGCAAAACTGTTAGTGGATTTATATCTAGCTCGCTGGATTCTGGGAATGTACTTGCAACTTCGGCAATTCTTAAGACTGCAGAAATAAAGGCATCCACATCGGCCGGCGCTGATCCCCGAGCACCTGCAAATAGTTGAGCGAGGCGCGTTTCGGAAATCATTTCTCGAAGTACGCTCTCATTAATTGGCAACAACCGAATTGATACATCGGAGATAATTTCAGTCAAAATTCCACCTACGCCGATAGTTAAAACTTTGCCGAGAGTTGAAGATGTCACACCAACTAAAGTCTCAACTCCTTTAGGAACAAAAGTCTCTATGAGGACATCATTGGTTTCTCCGTTAAGTTTTGAAAGGCGTGCATAAGTTGCGCTGGCATTTGAAGCACTAATATCTAAGGCCACTCCTCCCGCTTCGCTCTTATGGAGCAGGCCTGGAATTACCGATTTAAACACGGCCCGACCTCCGACAAATTCAACTGCCGCCGCGACTTCATTCTCGTTCTTTACAACCACCGAAAGTGGGACTGGAACTCCAACGCTTTTCCAGAGTTCTTTCATTTCAACTTCAGTGGCTGTATCAGAGGGAGTTGGGAAAGCGCTGGTAGGCACTTTCTGCTCAATTTTTTCAACGTGGCGTCCGCAGTCATTTAAAATTCGTAACGCTGCAACGGCTCTATCGGGAGTTGGATAGACGGGAATATTGAGCGACTTAAAGATTGCACCAGCCAGGGGCGCCAAATTTTTCGAGCCCGTCCGTGCAACTGCGATTGGAATACTTCGAATTTTTCTCACCGCTCCTAAAGCCGAAGCAATTCGTTCGACATCTGCCCCTACAAGTACGGCAAAACAGGCGATTATGGAATCTACACCTTTGTCTTTTGCCAATACATCCAAACATTTTTCAAATAAATCTGGCGATGACATGACTGCTGCCGTCACATCGACGGGATTATTTGCGTTTCCATACGAAGGTACGATCTTTCTAAGCTCTGCCAGGGTCTCTGGCGCTAATTCTGCAAGCTCAAGGCCATTTTTCTCTAAGGCGTCAGTGGCCAAGATTCCACTTCCGCCTGAAGTAGTAATGATTGCCACGCGTTTTCCTAGGGATTTAACACCGGATGCAAAAATCAATCCAGCATCCAACAGTTGCTCGACATCTTCTACTCGAACAGCCCCTGTAGATTTTATTGCCGCTTCGATAATGCGATCTTCGGTTGCAAGGGCTCCAGTATGTGATGCCGCTGCGATTGCGCCTTGAGCCGAACGTCCAACTTTTAGGATTGCCGTAGGTTTCTTTGCGGATATGGTGCGCAGGGCTTCAACATCAGTGAGCGATTCTGCGTATAAAAGAATTGCGGAGATCGAAGAATCATCGGCAAGGGCGTTAGCTACCTCTAAATTAGTAACATCACTTTCATTGCCAGTGGTTACAACTACGCCAAGTGGAACTCCAGCTTCAAGCCCCAATGAGTACATTCCATAACCAAGTGCCCCAGATTGGCTGACGAGTGCGATATTTCCCGCTTCAACGTTAGTTGCTGACGATGAAAATACTGGCGAGAAGGATGCAACTAACTTGCTAGCTCCACCTACTGAGCCAATACAGTTTGGACCAACTAAACGCATTCCAGTTTTTTTAGCAATCGCAACCAATCTAGCTTGCGCTAAAACACCGTCATCATCGGATTCAGCAAAGCCTGATGACATGACAATTACAATCTTTACACCTGCAGTGCCACATTCAATTAAAGCCTCTTCAACTGAATTGGCTGGAAGCATTATCAGTGCTAAATCAATCTCATTTTTTACATCAGTGATTTTGGCAAAACTTTGCAATCCCAAAATAGTCGAACTCTTCGGATTAATTGGATAAATCTGTCCAGCAAATCCAAATTTCTGCAGGTACTCAATAGGAGCTCTTCCCATCGCATTTTCGCGCTCAGTAGCCCCAATAATCGCTATTGACTGCGCACTCCATAAAAGGGAAATGTCATTCATTAGAGGCAGGCAATGCCTTCGATTTCAACAAGAGCTTTGTCATCCCATAAGCGGGTTACGCCGACTAGGGTCATTGCAGGAAAATTCTTACCTAAAAGAGATTGCCAAGTTTTCCCAATCTCTCGAGAGTGCGCCCGGTAATCAACTGGGTCTACCGAAAAGATAGTGATTTTGACTAGATCCTCGGGGGTTCCGCCGGCCTCTTGTAGGGCAGTTACTAGATTAATTAGTGCTTTCTCAAATTGAGCGACAATGGTATCTCCGACAATAACGTTCTCTTTATTTAACGCAGTTTGCCCAGCTAAAAAAATGTATTTTCCTTCAGCAAGAACTGCGTGAGAGAATCCAATTGGAGGGGCAAGAGTCTCTGGATTAATCTTCTTTATTGTCATGTTAGCGCCCTCCCTCGAGCAGTTGTGTTATACCGGTCCTACTTGAATCACCAATAAATGAGATTGCTGCCACGGCAACTTCGTCAGCGGTAAGTAATCGTCCCCCAGAAAGTTTTGACTCCAACGCCGATTTCACTTCATTAATAGCTTTACCAGTTCTATCGGCAGCAGCTTGCAGGGTACGTTGCGTCATAGGTGTATCTACATAATCTGGACATACTGCATTTACGGTAATCCCGTAGCGGGACAATTCGCTAGCTGCGGCTCGTACTAAACCTACAACTCCATGTTTTGCCGCAGTATAAGCGGCAACATTTGGTTCTCCAACTAAACCCGCTTTACTTGCGATAACGATTATTTGACCGTTTTTAGCTAATTTCATGTGTGGCACTGCGGCTCTTATAAATTTAAAAGGTGCACTCAGATTCAACTCCAGCATGTGGTCCCACATTTGATCCGTTGTTTTATCTATTGGCGCACTTATGCCATCGCCGGCATTGAGGAGAAGGACATCAATTCCACCCCAAGTGCTTACAACCTCTTCAATAACTTCCTCTGCCGCCCCAGGTGTAGTTACATCTGCTGCTATGACAAGAGTTTTATTACTTCGCCCTTCGATGAGCATATCTAGGTCAGATTTAGTCCGTGAACACAGCGCAACATCATGACCTAAATCCAGCAATTGCTTTGAAATCGAGCGCCCTATTCCGCGGCCCGCCCCTACAACTAAAACCCTCAGCGGAATGGCCATAAAAGCGGTTGCTCCATCTCTATGGGTTATTTCCTAGGATAATAAGGACATTATAGGTGGTGCGTTTTTCTAACGATAGGCAATAATACGCCATATGACAACTCCTGAGGCGTTCATCGTAAGTGCGGTTCGAACGCCCTTTGGCAAGTATTTCGGTGGCCTATCAACAACACGTCCCGATGATCTCCTCGGCTCTACCTTGCGGACCCTCATGGAGAAGGTGCCACAGATTGATCCAGCACAAATAGATGATGTGATTATCGGCGACTCAAATGGCGCTGGTGAAGATAATCGAAATGTCGCTCGAATGGGTGCTTTGTTAGCTGGATTTCCACACACCGTCCCCGGCGTAACTTTAAATAGATTATGTGGATCAGGTGCTGAAGCTATTGCCCAAGGTGCAAGAGCAATTAAATCTGGGGATGCAAATTTTATTATCTCTGGTGGCGTTGAAAGTATGAGTCGTGCTCCCTGGATTGTTGAGCGAACAAGCAAGCAAGAGCCAGTTGACCCAAAATTTCATCAAAGCACCGTTGGGTGGAGAATGACAAATCCGCTGATGCAATCTAATTGGACAGCAAGTTTGGGCAGATGTTCAGAGATTGTTGCCGAGCGCCTTGGAATATCACGCATCGAGCAGGATGAATGGGCGCTGCGATCTCACCTCTTAGCCGATGCCGCATGGAAGCGCGGGTTGCACGATGGTTGGGTCATTCCATTTAATAATGTAACTCGCGACGAATCTATTCGCCCTGATTCCACCATGGAAACATTAGGCAACCTTGCTTCAGTGTTTTCCCCAAACGGCGCAGGTACTGCAGGAAACTCCTCCCCTCTAAATGATGGCTGCGTTGCTACTTTAATAACTGATGGTGCTCGCGCTAATGAATTTGGCCTCGAACCGATTGCAAAGATTTTGGCATCGCAAGTAACTGCAACCGATCCTGACCTCTTCTCGCTGGCGCCAGTTAGTGCAATTCACAAACTTCTTTCAAAGATTGGTCGAAATACGTCAGACATCGACCTTTGGGAGATAAATGAGGCATTTGCTTCAATGGTCTTAACTGTTCTCCATGAAATCCCGGAGATTGATCGCCACCGAGTCAATGTCAACGGTGGAGCGATCGCTATTGGCCATCCAGTAGGAGCCTCGGCTTCTCGCGTTATCGTTGAGTGTGCACGGGAGTTAAAGCGACGAGGTGGCGGCATTGGAATTGTCGCTGCATGCATCGGCGTTGGCTTGGGAATTGCAGTTGCTATCGAGGTTTCGGCTTAATTAAACGTTCAAGGATAAGGTGTGGCAATGATTTCTATAGATGAGTTAACCGATACGACTTACGTAATTGACCGTGGAGTCGCTGTTATTACGATCAATCGGCCAGATCGCTATAACGCACTGCGGGGGCGCACTGTCGATGAACTTCTGAGCTCTTTTAAGCGAGCATGGACGGATGCTTCCGTTGGCGCCGTGATTTTAACGGGCGCAGGGCAAAAGGCTTTTTGTACTGGGGGCGATCAGAAAGAGCGCGCCGAGACGGGGGGCTACGGTCAAACCGAAACTGGAATGTTTGAGATCGAAGCCCTGCACAAAATGATTCGTGCCGTTCCCAAACCAGTCATCGCCGCAGTTAATGGTTTTGCAATTGGTGGTGGCCATGTATTACATGTTCTCGCAGATCTTTCAATCGCCTCAACTAATGCAAAGTTTGGCCAAGTCGGTCCGCGAGTTGGCTCTTTCGACGCCGGTTTTGGAAGTGCCTACTTAGCTCGTGTCGTCGGCGAAAAACGCGCGCGTGAAATTTGGTTCTTATGCGAACAATATGACGCAGTAACGGCTGAACGCTGGGGCCTTGTCAACAAAATTGTCGAGCCAGATCAATTGATGAACGCATCAATGGAATGGGCGTTAAAGATTTGCGCACTATCGCCGACGGCACTTAAAGCTCTTAAGCATTCATTTAACGCCGACAGCGACCATATTGCTGGAATTGCAGCGCTCTCTTTCGATGTATTGGATTTATATACAAAAACACCTGAAGCGCAAGAAGGTGGGAAGGCATTTACCGAGAAGCGATTGCCAGACTTTAACCCATTTAGATAACGAGTTTTTAAGCAACTGACTTTTGTTCAACTGATTTATTTGCGCCAAAATGTTGGAATTGAGAATTCCTTACCGTTAGCAATACCACTCGAGCGCCAAAGTAGTACAGCCACGAACGCGACAGCAATTATGACTGCCCGTGAACCTTCTGGAATATGGGCATGAATACCAAAAATCGGTAAATCTTGCTCCATCATCAGGAGAAGTTGACCGATGGTACTGATTACAATTGTTCCAAGTAGTGCACCCCAAAGACTCGCACTTCCGCCAATAATAAGCATCGAAAGTGTAAGAAATGTAAATTCTAGATAGTAATCCTGAACTTGAAAAGTCCCAGCAACGTGGACATACATACCACCAGAGAGTCCAGCCAGAAAACCCGAAAGCGTAAAAGCAATTAGACGCACCCTATAAATGTTGATTCCGAGAGCCGGAGCTGCCATCGCATCTTCTCTAGTGGCGATAAGTGTCCTACCCAGACTCGATATATTAAAGAGATACACAACGACTATGGCCAAGGCAGCTAGTAATAACAGAATATAGGTATTGGATATCGTCGGAACCGCTGGCAATGCCTGAGAACCTGGCCCAATTCTTTTATTATTAAAAAATACGTTGTACGTTACGCCAAGGAGAGCAAATGTTGCAATGCCTGCAGAAAGTCCACTTAGTCGCATCAGCAAACTTCCAGTGAGCGCTGCAAAGAAGGCGCTAATGATGGCCGAAATGAGGAGCGCCAAGTAAATATTTGTGTGCAACGGAACGAGTGCCTGCCAGAGTTGGTTCATCGCCAGGGCGTGACCCTTAATGTTTATTGGAGCGGTCAACATTCCAGATATATATGAACCGATCAGAGCAAATGAACCGTGTCCAAACGAGAGGACACCGGAGTTGCCAACAAAAACTTGGAGTGCCAATACCATCATAAAATAACAAAGTGTGAATTGCGTTATCAATTGCAAACTAGCCGAAGTTCGACCAACAAAAAAAGTGAGTGCTGAAATAATAATTATTGGTCCGAAAAGATTTTGGAAAGAGAACTTTGTTACTCCGCCATGTCGCATTAAACTCGCTCCAATTCAGAACCTTTACTCAAGAGGCCTCCGGGACGGACTAGCAAAATTATGAGAACGGTAATGAACAACCAGGTATAGGAATAAACTCGCCCGTTCCCGAGTAAAGTATTAAGCCCGCTAAGAATAACCCCGACTATGAAGCCACCAAGGGCCGCACCACGCAGTGAAGAAATCCCGCCAATCACGATTCCCACTAATGCAAGAATCGTTATATTTAGCCCATAATATGGATTTACCACGGGGTTCTGGATCACTAAAATAAAAGCTACGAATGACGCAAGGACCCCGCTGAGTACAAACGCTGCGGTGATCAGTCGGTTAGAACGAACACCTAATAGCCGTGCAGTCCTAAAATCGGCCGATGCGGCACGAAGTTGTAAGCCTAAAGAGGTGCGCTCTACGAGGTAACCCATGGCAAGCAATATCACGACTGCCAAAATGATTGTTAAAACACTTGAAATCGTAATTGATAGGCCAGCAAATTTAACAACGCCAGAAAGCGAAGGTGCGACTACAGCAGATTTAGGTAGTGCCCCAAAAGTGAATTCATATACTCGCTGGAGAACAGTCGATAAACCGAAAGAAGCAACTAACATAATTGCGGGACTCACGCCTCGCAGGCGACGATAAATGGCAAACTCCATAATCAATGCCACAAGAGCCGTAACGAATATTGTCAACACTAAACTTAAAAGAAGTGGAAATTGCGTTGTTAAAACTAAGGTGTAAGCCGCAATAGTAATCAACTCACCATGTGCGAAGTTAACTAATCGCATGACACCAAATACAAGTCCCAGGCCCAAAGCGGCCAACGAATATAGGCCGCCTAAACTAATTGCATCAAGTATTGATTGAATCACTTAGTCACCTGCTCCAAAATATGAGCGGTTCAACGAATCCGTATTCGTCGCGTCCGCAGGCGTTAATCGTGACTGAACCTTGCCATCACGAATCACAATTGTTTCATCGGCAAATGAAGTAACAAGATTAGCTCGCTGTTCGACGATTACAACTGCCGTTCCCATGTGGATGATTTCTCTTAGCCGTTCAAATACATCTGCTATAACTGTTGGGGCTAAACCCAAACTAGGTTCATCAAGTAAGAGAACTTTTGGTTCAGAAATGAGCGCTCTAGCGATTGCTAATTGCTGTTGTTGCCCGCCGCTTAGCATCCCGGCTTGATGATGTTCATGCGTGGACAAGACGGGAAATAGTTCGTGCATTCTCTCTACTGCCTCGTGGGAGCCTTTTTTATCGCGGCGCCCGGTCAAGCCAAGTGAAAGATTTTCCTTTACGCTCAAACCACTAAATATTTGACGCCCCTCGGGCACTAGTGAAAGTCCACGTCGGACAATGTCTTCAGGGCGCATACCGAAAATACTCGTGCCATCCAATTTAATTGATCCAGCATTCGGGGAGATCGCACCTGCGATAGTGAGTAGGAGAGTGGATTTTCCAACTCCGTTAGGTCCAACGATTCCAATCGATTTTCCCGGTTCCAAAGAGAAAGAGACATCGGAAATAACCTGTACTTTGCCGTAGCCCGCTACTAAATTAGAAATCTCCAACAATGCCATTAGTGAACTCCTGCATTGCCTAGATATGCAGATTTAACTTCTTCGTGCTTGAGGGCCTCATGAGGGTCACCGTCAAAAATTAGAGTTCCAGTTGCTAGAACAATAACGCGACTACATGCATCGGTTACTAATTTTACGTTGTGTTCAACCAATAACATTCCGCAGCCAATATTCTTGGTTACAGATTCAAGAGCATGGATTAGGCGGGGTGCCTCATCTTCATTCAAGCCGGCCGCAGGTTCATCCATAATTAAATATTCAGGATGAGCCGCCACCGCACGAGCTAATCCGACTAGGCGGGCATTTCCGTGAGAAATACTCTCTGCTTGGTAGGGAGAGAGCTTTTCAATTCCAAGAATTTCCAAAATACTTTGGGTACGTTCTTTAGCTACTTTTGCGGAATTACCGAGACCGATTGCGCCAAGTGCAACATTTTCTGCGACTGTAAGTTTACTAAATAGCCGACCCGACTGAAAAGTTCTAGCCACGCCGAGTTTTGCTCTAGCACTTGGACTTAATCCATCTAAAGGGTGGCCATCGATAGTAACTGTGCCACCATCTTGCCTTTCATATCCAGCCAGAATATTAATGAAAGTAGATTTTCCTGCGCCGTTCGGACCCAAAAGACCAACTACTTCACCAGGGTTGATAGTTATCGAAACGTTGTCCAAAACCCTAAGAGCGCCAAAAGACTTACTTACTTGATCAGCCTGAAAAGCTTTTTTATTCAAGTTCTTTCTACTCCTTCAGGTATTGCTTCGGAAAATCTGGATTTAAATTATTGCCTACATAGTAATGGAGGTGTGCGACTAGTTGCCACACACCTCCACAACGATATGAGTTTCTAATTAATATTTTTACTCAATAAGAATTAGAAGGTTGGCTTTACTGCAGCTGCGTACTTAACGAGCTTGTGAACTCCAGCGGTAGTCTTGATTATCGCCATTGGACGAGTCACATTAACGTGAAGTGCTGCTGTGAAAGAAGTTGCTCCAGCGGTTAATTTTTCATTGTTGAACTTGTTTAATTGAGCTGATAGCGCTTTGCCATCAAAAGAGCCTGCACGCTTTGCAGCAAGTGCAAACGCCTCGATTGATGAGGCACCTGTGATTAGACCGGAAGTAGCCGCAGCTGATCCAGTTGCAGCCTTGAAAGCAGCCAAGATGCTGCGAACCTTTGGATTGTAGTCATCACCAAATACTGATGCATAAGTAACGTCATAGAAGTTTGAGAGGTTAGGTACCGCTCCAGCCCAGAAAGCGCCATCCATACCGAAACCAGAAATCACTGGGGTATTTAATCCGCCTGTGCGAATTGCTGCGAGAGCTTCTGCGCCACCACCAGGGTAAGAGCAAAGAGCAATTACAGCAGATGCGTCAGTCTTTGCTGCAGCAACCTGTGCTGTAACTGGCTTATCGAGTGACCCAGCTTGAGTTTGGTTGAATTCTTGAATTGACTTAACTGTTCCACCAAGTTCTTTATAACGCTTTGCAAATGCATCACATTGGCTCGTGGTGTAAGCAATAGACATATCTTTAAATAGGGTTGCGGTCTTGCCTAATTTTGCATATGCATATTCGGCCATGATTGCTGCTTCGCCGGGAACGGCTGAGCCCATTGAGTAACCGAGATTTTCGCCATTATCTGGACCCATTGCAGTTGAGCCTACGCAAGGAGCAATAACAAGAACTCCAGCTTTTTCGCCAACCTGTTCAGACTTTAGATTGATATCGGCATCACAAGTAACAAGAAGCAATTTTGCTCCCTCTGCGACAAACTGTGTTGCAATTTGTTGTGCCTTATCTGGGTTAGTTCCAGTATCGACAGACTTTAGAACCAATTTACAACCGTTAACGCCACCAGTTTTGTTGATTCGATCAACTGCAATTTTTGCAGTGGCAAGTGCTGGTCCATCAAATGGAGCCATGAATCCTGTTGATGCCATGGCGGCACCGATAAGAATTGGCTTTGCGCAAGCTGCTGCATTTGCAGTCGCGGTTGATGTTACTGAAATTCCAGTCAAAGCAAGTGCAGCAGCTGCAACACCTACCAATATCTTTTTAGAAAACTTCATGTATCTCTCTCCCTAAAGGTTTGTTCCGTCTTCTAGTCACCAATGATTTTTGGTGTCTGATACGAATGGCTAATAATGTCGTATTTTTGACTATCGTCAATAGTACTGGGAAGTAACTTTTAGGTAACTTTAATTCAATTCATTTTAATTTGACCCCTCCGGTTAAGGAGCAAGGTGTGGATAATCCGTATATCCAATTGGCCCCCGAGAATAGAAGCTTTTGGAGTCAGCACTGATTAGGTGCGCATCACTGGCCAGCCTCTTAGGCAAATCTGGATTAGCAAGGGCTAATCGCCCAAAACTAAATAAATCGGCTTGACCTTCTTCAATTATTCGCCTAGCCGTTTCAATTTTATTTTGATCACCATATCCTGAGTTTGCTATGAGCGTCCCTCGAAAGTGACTCCGAGCAAAAGCAATTCCGTCAAATCCTGATTGTTGCGCCAAATGCAGATAGGCCAACCCTTTGGAACTCAATTCATTCATCAAGTAGCCATAAGTTTCATCAACATCATTCTCTGAGATATCGTTAAATTTTCCATTTGGTGAGAGACGAATTCCAACTCGGCCGCTTCCAATTATTTGCGAAATTGAATCAACAATTTCAATAATGTATCTCGCTCGGTTTTCAGGAGATCCTCCATACTCATCGGTACGAAGATTTGAGTTTGTCGCCAAAAATTGGTGAAGCAAGTATCCATTAGCGGCATGTATCTCAACTCCATCAAAACCAGCATCAATTGCTCGTTTTGCGGCACCCACAAAAGCTAGTCGAGTATTTTCAATATCGGAAAGGGACATTTCAAGTGGTATTTCAAAAGTATCATTCGTTATACCTGTAAAGATTTCTCCGGCAGGTTTTATCGCGCTTGGTGACATAGGGACAAGGCCGGTAATTTTTTTATGTGAAATACGACCAGAGTGCATCAACTGTAAAAATATAGTCCCGTTAAGAGCATGAACTGAGTCGGTAATTTTTCGCCAGCCAAGACTCTGCGAGTCTGAATACATCCCAGGTATGCCTGGGTAGGCCTTTCCAACATGCTCAGGTGCAGTGCCTTCGGTAATAATTAGTCCCATGCTCGCACGCTGGGTGTAGTACTCAATCATTAATTCATTAGGGTCGCCATTTTCATCTGCCCTATTACGCGTCATTGGCGCCATCACAATCCGATTTCGAAGTGTGATGGCGCCTAAACGATAGGAATCAAATAACGCTCTCACTGAGAATTGCGTATGCCTTTCTTTTCCAAGCGAGGGATCACCTCTTGTGCAAAATAGGGTAGCTCTTTTGCATAGTCTAGGAAAGCAAGGGTCATTCCACCGAATCCCGCTTTGTGGAATCCTTCAATCGCATCGGCAACTTCATCAGGGGTTCCGATAAGAGGGCAAGAACCGTGACCTGCGGCAAAGCGACCACGAAACATGGCTAGCATTTCTTTGCTGAAAGACATCGAATGAAGACCCTGTAGCGTCATGAGGTTATCGACTGCATTCCAGTCGGCAAACTCTTCGGCGTAGTAGTGCAAGAAATCGTCGGCTTCTTTGCGTGTTGGCTTGCAGACGACGTGGCCAAGGGTAAAGACACCCATGGTGCGGTCATAGTCATTTTTTGCTTGGGTCGTAACTTGCGTAACGACGCCAGCGCCATCTTCAGGCCCACCTACAACGGTGAATGCAAAGTTAGCATTGCGTGCAGCAAACTCGCGGCCTTGTGGCGATGATCCGGCGTTTAAGACTGGAAGCATCCCGTCAAAAGGTTTTGGCATGCCTTCAACGTGTTGGAGTTGAAAAAATTTTCCATCGTGATCAAACTTGCCCTCAGTAGTCCATATTTTCTTGACTACATCCCACCACTCTTGAGCTAGTGCATATCGATCATTATGATCTTGTGGAAGGTCTAAGCCGAAAGTGTCGTACTCCGGTTTATTCCATCCCGCGACAATATTGATACCGGCACGGCCTTTTCCGATCTGATCGACCGTTGCCATTTGTTTTGCAACAACAATTGGGTGATTAAACGCTGTATGAATCGTTGCGAAGACTGATATTTTTTTAGTATTAGCGAGAAGTCCCGCTGCCCAAGTAACTGGATCTAGTACGCTTTCATGGAAATTAGTATCCCCGCCATAACCGATCCAACGCGCTATCGGAAGTAAAAAGTCAATACCGACTTCATCGGCTATTTGCGCTAGACGCAAATTATCCTCCCAAGAGCCACTCCAACGGTCTGGAGCTTTCGTGACTGCTAATCCTGAGGAGCAGTTTGGGGAGAAAAGGCCGAGTTTGAAACCTTTTCCATCGAGTATTGCTTTTGTCATCTACTTTCCTTTCGCTAGGGTTTTATCTTGTAAGTACACTCGAATTCTCAAATGCACTATGAAGGTAGAGCAAAGGTGGCTTCTGGTTATTTTGCAGGCTTTTTAATTCACCAATTATGAGGGCATGATCAGGAGTGTCAAAAATTTGATAAGTCGAACACTCCATAATCACACTTGCCCCATCCAAAATTGGACTGTTGAGAGGTGTTCGTTCAAAACTTAGCCCTTCAAATTTGTCCGCGCCTTTTTTTTGCAAACCGTGTCACTAACTCGCGCTGATCTTCGGCTAAAAAGTGCACGGCGAACGTCCTAACTTTTATCCACTGCGAATAAGAGCTTGATGACTTATCAACTGACCATAATATTAATTTTTGATTTAAAGATATTGAGGCTAGTGAGTTACAGACAATCCCAATCGGCTTATCTGAACCGTCAACTTAATTTCCAGTAATAATGCTCACTCCGGTTGCCCAACTAGACATTGCTGTTCGAAACTCGTCAACACTAATTGTGAGATCAATTACCATAGGCAAAGGTTAAAGAGGTTTTGACTTTCGTCAATAGTAGAGTGATTTCCCTTGTGGTGATATGAATCACCTATTTTTGGCGACCGTCAAATTTCCGCATTACATCAAATCTAGATCTAGCAGAGAATGCCTGCCTGGCAGCGGCGTTGTTAGTTGGGCATGAAGCGTCCGCCATTAACATCAAGGACAGCGCCCGTGATGTAGGAGGATTCGTTACTTGCTAAAAATAGAACAGGGTCAACACACTCTCGAAGTTCGGGCATCCGACCTAGAGGTATACCGCTGAGTACTTCTTGGCGCTCGGCCGCGGAAAGTTTTTCAAACATCCCAGTTAGGCGATCGGTAAGAAATAATCCGGGGGCTATTGCATTAATTCGAATATTATCCAGGCCAACTTCTTTTGCTAATCTGCGAGTGAGACCAAGAATTGCCGCTTTCGCCGTTGCATAGGGAACCCCAGTTACCGGGCTAGCGCTTCGTCCACCGATTGATGAAAAAGTTACGATTGAGCCGCCGCCTTTTTTCTTCATAAAAGGTATGACGGCGCGAGCGCAATAATAAGTTCCTTTGACGTTGACGTCGATAACTAAATCGAGATCATCATCAGAAATATCATCCA
>QYQH01000064.1 GCA_007280395.1 Actinomycetales bacterium
GCGAGCAATACCGGCCGCGAATTCCTAGGCTTATCAATCCTTCCAGTGTTCTCCCTTAAAATCTTTTTAAGTATCTCACTCAGAAAATGTTCGACTTCAATTCCATTTCCAGTACGAACCCATACTTCTCCAACTTCAATCAACAGTGGAGATAAGACTTCAAGCCAAGTGGCTTCAACTCCTATTTCTGCCATCGATTTCCTGATGAGTTTTTCAAGTTGTGACTGATCAAATTTCATAGCCGAGCGATGGAGCAGAGTTACTAGATCTGCTTGGTTTTCTGGTACCCGACAGAGCTTTTCAATGGCCTGCTTACTTCCTTGCACATTGAGATTTAGAGCTTTTAAGGCTGCATCTTTTGGAGCTACCCCGGCGACTACTAGTCGCGCCATTGCCGTTAATCGAATTAAGTCAGTTGAAGAATATCTGCGGTGTGTCCCTACATTGTGCTTACTAGGACCTAAGCCATACCTGCGGTCCCAAGTACGGAGAGTTGATGGCGCAACCCCAAGCCTTCTGGCTACGGCGGCGACCGTCAGAAATTCATTTGGATCTAAAGTCTCTAGAGCGCTCACCATGCCGCAATTCTCCCGATTAGTTGTGAGTCACGCCACCTGAAACGCCTCAATTTCGCAACAAAAGCCCGCAGATACTTGAACAACCTATGGCGCGATTGTAGTATCGGCTAACCGATCTATTACGAGAACTGGAGCCCGAATGACAACTCAGGTACAGCCAAGACCAATCGCTTCTGACTGGGAATGGCAAGAATCTGCTGCATGTCGTGAACTTCCGACTGAAATGTTTTTTTACACAGATGGCGAACGTGGACCTCGCCGCAAGAATCGCGAGAATGCCGCAAAGGCTATTTGTGCGTCATGTCCAGTTTTGCAAGCATGTAGAAAACAAGCTCTTACTTTGGCTGAGCCATATGGAATCTGGGGCGGCTTAACTGAAGAAGATCGCTTAGCAATCTTGAACCGTAATCAGAGTGTTGGTGAAGGTATTTTCTCGACCGCTTCTTAAATCTAATTAAATTCGAGTTAGATTCCAAGCGCGTACGCCGCCAACAATTCCGGCCGCGTTTGGAACAATTACAACATCATCACCGATAAGTTCTAAAACTTCAGGACGAATTCGGCGCGCATTTCCGCCACCTAAATAGAGTCGGTCCCAATGAAATACTGGACGTAAATCTGTAACCATTGCACGAATTCGGCGAGACCAGAATGAATCACCGAGTCTGCGTCGCTCATGTTCGCCAATCCACTCATCATAAATAGTTGAGCGACGAATTGGAGCATGTGAAAGTTCAATATGTGGTGCAAGTTTTCCACCATCAAATACTGCGCAACCAAGTCCAGTACCAAGCGTTAAAACAACTTCAAAGCCAGAGCCAGCAACAACTCCAGCACCATGAACTTCAGCATCGTTTAACATCAAGGTTGGAAGGCTAAAAGTTTCTTGGACCAGACTTCTGAAATCTAAACCTTTCCAGGCATAGAAGAGCTCTGGATCAACTCTGGTGCGCGGCCCTTTTACATTTATGTAATGCGGGGTATTCACTACAACTCCGTGGCGAACCATTCCCGGAAAGCCAACAGTGATTCGATCAGCCTTTGGCAACTTTGAAGCAATTTCTTTAAAGACGCTAATCAGACCCACCGGAGTAAGTGGGTATGGGGTTGGCACTGCAATCGCAGGGGCGTGCATCGTGCCATCTTCATCAAGCACGGAAGCCTTGATGCTAAGTCCGCCGCAATCAATGCTCAGCGTCATCATTGGGGAATTTGCCATGTGCTAATTAAACCAATAAAAAAGGCCCCGCACTAATGAAAGTTTGGGGCCTAAAATTCAAGCGTTAATTAGTGTGAATGTCCGCCTGGTCCATGGCCATGGCCACTTCCGCCAGCTTCTTCCTTCTTATTTTCCGGAGTCTCGAATACGAGAGCTTCAGTTGTAATAAACATTGCAGCGATTGATGCCGCATTTGCAAGAGCAGAACGAGTTACCTTAACTGGATCGATTACGCCGACCTTTACAAGATCTTCGTAAACTTCAGTTGCAGCGTTGAAGCCTTCATTTGGCTTCATTGTGCGAACCTTCGCAACAACAACATAACCTTCGTGGCCCGCATTTTCAGCAATCCAACGAAGTGGCTCATCGCAAGCTTTGCGAACTAAACGAACTCCGACCGCCATATCGCCTTCGAGTCCCAGATCTTTATCGAGCGCTGATGCTGCGTGTACGAGTGCAGCCCCACCACCAACAACGATTCCTTCTTCGACTGCTGCGCGAGTTGCAGAGATAGCATCTTCGAGACGGTGCTTCTTCTCTTTCAATTCAACTTCCGTGTGTGCGCCAACTTTAATAATGCAAACACCGCCAGCGAGTTTTGCAACACGCTCTTGTAGCTTTTCACGATCCCAGTCAGAATCAGTATTTTCAAGTTCATTACGAATCTCTTGTACTCGTGCTGCAACTTGAGCCTTATCGCCTGCGCCATCAACGATGGTTGTGTTGTCCTTTGTGATTACAACACGGCGAGCGCGACCAAGAAGATCAACGGTTACTTGCTCAAGCTTTAAGCCAACTTCGGCTGTAATAACTTGGCCGCCAGTAAGAATCGCGATGTCTTGCAACATTGCCTTACGGCGATCGCCAAAGCCTGGGGCTTTAACAGCAGCTGAGGTGAATGTTCCACGCATACGGTTTACTACTAGCGTTGAGAGCGCTTCGCCTTCAACATCTTCAGCAATAATCAATAGTGGCTTACCTGCTTGGGAAACCTTCTCAAGGATTGGAAGAATTTCGGCTAGTGCAGAAATCTTGCCGCCTGAGATAAGAACATAGGCATCTTCTAGAACAGTCTCCATGCGATCGGAATCCGTTACGAAGTAAGGTGAAATGTAACCTTTATCGAATTGCATTCCTTCAGTGAAATCGAGCTCTAGGCCAGTTGTTGAAGATTCTTCAACGGTGATTACGCCATCTTTGCCAACCTTATCCATCGCTTCTGCAATGAGGTCACCAATAGCTTCATCTTGTGCTGAAATAGTTGCAACATCTGCAATCTGAGACTTGCCACTTACTGCAGTGGAATTCTTCTTTAGCTCATCGGAAACTGCTTTAACTGCCGCTTCGATGCCAACCTTTATATCCATTGGTTGGGCGCCGGCAGCAAGGTTGCGAAGACCTTCCTTAACCATTGCTTGGGCCAGAACTGTCGCAGTAGTTGTGCCATCGCCAGCAACGTCATTGGTCTTCTCTGCAACTTGCTTTACAAGTTGAGCGCCCATGTTCTCGGCTGGATCAGAGAGTTCAATCTCCTTGGCGATGGTTACACCATCATTTGTAATTAGTGGTGCGCCATATGACTTTGCAATAACCACATTACGACCCTTTGGCCCAAGTGTTACTTTTACTGTGTCAGCAAGAATATTGACACCGCGCTCCATCGCACGACGAGCTTCTTCATCAAAACTTAAAGTTTTCCCCATGTGTTATTACTTCTTTTCAATAATTGCTAATACATCGCGAGCTGAAAGAACAAGATATTCCTCGTTGTTGTACTTAACTTCAGTTCCACCATACTTGCTATAAAGAACTACATCGCCAACTTTTACATCCATTGGTGTGCGCACGCCATCATCGAAACGACCTGGGCCAACTGCAATAACAGTGCCCTCTTGTGGCTTCTCTTTTGCGGTATCTGGAATTACTAAACCTGATGCTGTTGTTTGCTCGGCTTCATTTGCCTTTACAACTAGGCGATCTTCTAGCGGCTTTATGGTTACGGCCATGATTGCTCCTTCATGTTTGACTTGTTTAATGGGCTCTACTCAAATTAGCAGACTCACCCTTCGAGTGCTAACGCAAACTCTAAAGCAGGGCTGGCTAGCCGTCAAAATATGGCTAAAAGATGGGTTTGGTTATACCTGAGCTGGAATTAGCCTCAAATCCGAGCTCAGAGGGCCTTAAACCCTTCGCTACAGCCAGAGAGCCGATAGCTGCAACCATGGCTCCGTTATCGGTACATAGATTCATTGGTGGAATTCGCAGTTGAATTCCGGCCTTTTCGGCCCGCTCTTCGGCCAAGCTCCGAAGTCTGCTATTTGCCGCTACCCCACCAGCAATTATCAAAGTATCGATGCCAACCTCTTTGGCCGCCCCGATCGCCTTAGCCAAAAGCACATCTACTACTGCTTCTTGGAACGAGGCTGAAACATCAGCGCGAATAAATTCGGGGGTCTTAGCTAAATATCTTGATACTGCAGTCTTTAAGCCAGAGAACGAGAAATCATATTTATGTTCAACTAAATCACGAGCAAGTGTCAGGCCTCGTGGAAATTGAATCGCGCTGCGATCACCGGATTTGGCATCAAGATCAATTGCGGGGCCGCCAGGAAAACCAAGTTCCAAAATTCTTGCAATTTTATCGAAGGCCTCACCTGCAGCATCATCAATAGTAGAACCTAGGGTTATTACATCACTTGTCAAATCATTCACCTGCAAGATTGAACTGTGGCCACCGCTAACTAATAGCGCAATTGCTGGATCTAATTTGTGATTCGAGTTAAGAGAATCTACTGCGATGTGCGCAGATAAATGATTAACACCATAAAGTGGTTTAGCCATCGCAAGGGCAAGGCCTGATGCACTTGATGTTCCGACTAAAAGCGCTCCAATTAGCCCTGGCCCAGCAGTCACCGCAAAAGCATCGATATCTTTAATAGATACTCTGGCCTCACTTAGCGCTTGCTTTATAACGTTTGGCATCGCTTCTAAATGTGCACGGCTTGCAATCTCGGGGACAACGCCACCAAATCTGGCATGCTCATCAACGCTTGATGCAATTACATTTGCTAATAATTTGCGACCCGAAACTATTCCTACTGCAGTTTCATCACACGAAGTTTCAATACCTAATACGAGAGCGTCAGAGTTCTTCATTGCAACTCCTTGCGCATAACTATCGCGGTCTTGCCTTGCCCGTAATAATCCTTACGGCGCGAAATTTCGATAAACCCGAATGCGGTATAAAGCGGAATCGCCTCTTCATTGCCGACTCGAACTTCAAGCATTATCGCTTCGCACTTTTGGGTTCGGGACCAGTCAATTAATCGGCGCAAGAGTTCGCGTCCTACGCCTTTGCGGCGATGTCCGTCGGCAACAGTAATAGTCAAGACATCTGCAACTCCAGCTAAATTAAATACGCCGGCATAAGAAATTAATTCGCCACTAAATTCAGCGGCAACATACATCCGATCTTTACCTAAATACTCCTCTTTAAATTGCGCCATCGACCAACCGTCTTTGCCATATGAAGATTTCTCAATTGCAAAAGCTGGAACCAAATCAAGTTGGGTCATTGCTCTAAATTTCACACCTACTGGAGCAGGAAAAGCATCTGGTCTGCGAACATAAATTGGTGCTGAATATGTTTTATTTGCATTAGCAATCGCGATAAATGCGGTTGGATCTGGAAATTGATTTAGCGCTTCACCATAAATTGGAATTTGTAAGGCACTAAGTTGCGAA
>QYQH01000012.1 GCA_007280395.1 Actinomycetales bacterium
ACTCCTTGTGAGCCTCTCTATTGGAATTGTTGGACTGCCAAATGTGGGCAAATCGACCCTTTTTAACGCTCTTACCAAGAACAACGTTCTAGCCGCGAACTACCCCTTCGCAACCATCGAGCCAAATGTTGGAATGGTGGGCGTGCCCGATACCCGCCTACCTAAACTAGCTGAAATCTTTCACTCAGAAAAAATCCTGCCAGCCGTTGTCTCCTTCGTTGATATCGCTGGAATTGTTAAGGGGGCATCTGAAGGCGCTGGACTTGGAAATAAATTTCTTGCAAACATTCGCGAGACTGATGCAATCTGTCAGGTCATCCGAGTTTTCAATGATGAGAATGTAATGCGTGAAGGTGAACGAGCCGCAGCATTTGTTGATCCAGCTTCTGATATCGAAGTTATCAACACTGAACTTTGCCTTGCAGATTTACAGACTATTGAAAAAGCAGTTCCCCGATTAGAGAAAGAAGTGCGCATAAAGAAAGAGGTTGCACCAGTTCTTGAAGCGGTAAAGCAAGCACAAGAAATCTTAAATTCTGGAAAATTACTTTACGGCTCAAAGGTTGATTTAACTTTAATCGCTGATCTTCATCTGATGACTGCAAAACCATTCTTATATGTTTTCAATGTTGATGCTGCAGAACTTGCCGATGTCGAACTTCGCAAGAAATTAGCTGCAATGGTTGCACCGTCAGAAGCAATTTTCTTAGATGCTAAAACTGAGGCCGAACTTGCCGAACTTGATGATGCGGATGCAATGGAGTTGTTAGCTGCAATTGGTTTAGAAGAGCCAGGTCTTTCAACCTTGGCGCGAGTTGGATTTAATACTTTAGGTTTGCAAACTTATTTAACTGCGGGTCCAAAAGAGACACGTGCTTGGACTATTCACAAGGGAGATACTGCGCCAGTAGCTGCCGGTGTAATACACACCGATTTTCAAAAAGGTTTCATTAAGGCTGAAATCGTTGCATATAACGATTTAATTGGCGCAGGTTCTATGGCGGAAGCCAAGGCCCGTGGCAAGGTTCGAATGGAAGGCAAGGAATATGTAATGTCCGACGGCGATGTAGTGGAATTTAGGTTTAATAACTAATGACAAAAATAAGATACGAGAAAAGCCCTTACATAACTGGCGAAATCAAGAAGCGCGATGAACTTCGAAATGTAGCAATCATTGCTCACGTGGACCATGGCAAGACCACATTGGTCGATGCAATGTTGACGCAATCAGGTGCGTTTTCTGAACACCAGAAAGAGGGCGAGAATCGCGATCGCGTTATGGATTCGATGGATCTCGAACGTGAAAAGGGAATCACAATTCTTGCGAAGAACACTTCCATTCGCCGCGGCGCCCAAACTGTAAACATTATTGACACCCCAGGTCACGCAGATTTCGGTGGTGAAGTAGAACGTGGACTAGAAATGGTTGACGGCGTAATTCTTCTTGTAGATGCATCTGAAGGACCACTTCCACAGACCCGCTTCGTACTCCGCAAAGCGTTAGAGAAGAACCTTCCAGTAATTTTGGTAATCAATAAAGTTGATCGCCCCGATTCACGTATTCCAGAAGTTGTTGACGAGGCTTACGGCTTATTCATGGATCTAGATGCGAATGATGATCAAATTGAATTTCCAGTTGTCTACGCATCAGCTAAAGCTGGTCGCGCATCTTTGAACCGTCCAGAAAATGGCGTAATGCCAGATCGCGAAAACCTGGATGCGTTGTTCGAAGTTATCTTCAAGACGATTCCTGCTCCGGTTTATCACGAAGGTGCGCCACTACAAGCACACGTTACAAACCTCGACTCATCTCCTTATCTTGGTCGTCTTGCACTCTGCCGAATTCGCGAAGGCATAATCAAAAAAGGCGAGAGCGTTATGTGGATGAAGACCGATGGAACTAGCGAACGCGTAAAGATTGCTGAACTACTTATTACTGATGGCCTAGAGCGCGTACCTGCACTTGAGGCTGGACCTGGAGATATCGTCGCAATTTCGGGAATTGAAACAATTACCCTGGGCGAAACGCTTGCAGATCTGGAAAAACCATATGCACTTCCACTAATCATCGTTGATGAACCATCAATTTCGATGACAATTGGTATCAATACTTCACCTATTGCCGGACAAGAAGGAAAGCTTCTTACTGCGCGCCAAGTTAAGAACCGTCTTGATGCCGAACTAGTCGGTAACGTCTCACTTCGCGTTCTAAATACTGAGCGTCCTGATACTTGGGAAGTTCAAGGCCGAGGTGAATTACAACTTGCAGTACTAGTTGAAATTATGCGCCGTGAAGGTTTCGAATTAACCGTTGGTAAGCCACAAGTAGTTGTGAAGATGGTTGATGGAAAACTTCAAGAGCCAATGGAACGACTTTCAATTGATATTCCAGAAGATTATCTTGGCGTTGTAACTCAACTTATGGCACTTCGTAAGGGCCGCATGGAGCAAATGGTTAATCATGGAACTGGTTGGATCCGTATGGATTACAAAGTCCCATCACGAGGTCTCATTGGATTCCGTACCGAATTCTTAACTGAAACTCGCGGAACCGGATTACTTCACCACGTATTTGATGGTTATGAGAACTGGAATGGTGAAATTCGCACACGTCTTAGCGGATCACTTGTAGCCGATCGTCGCGGAACTGTTACTGCATATGCAGTTGACGGTGTTCAAGAGCGTGGCGTTATCTTCCTTGAAGTAGGAACTGAAGTTTATGAAGGAATGATTGTTGGCGAGAATTCACGTACCGAAGATATGGATGTAAATATTGTTCGCGAAAAGAAGCTGACAAATATGCGCTCATCTGGTGCTGACGATGCCAACCGAATTATTCCGCCAAGGCTTCTAAACCTTGAGCAAGCACTTGAGTTCTGCCGCGAAGATGAGTGTGTTGAGGTAACTCCTAAGCACGTTCGAGTTCGCAAGACCATTCTTGATCAAAATGAGCGAGCACGTAACGTCGGTCGCGCCAAGAAGGTTAATCAGAACGCTGAATAACCGATTTTGTCGGTGACCTTGGGTTAGATATCCCTATGGCCAGAAACGAGAAATCAGCTCGAAAGATTGAGCTGATTCGTCCTGTCGTCGCACCTGTGGTTTTTGTGCCGACTTCTGAAGAGGCTTCGGTTATCGATTCCACATCGCCGCGGCTAATTGTTTACGGCGGGCCCGGAACTGGAAAGAGCGCAACGCTAATTGAGAGCGTAGTTGCCCAAATTAAATCAGGCTTTGATCCTAATTCAATTTTAATTTTAACTTATGGTCGCGAACGCGCCTCAGAGTTGCGAGATCAAATAGTTATTCAATCGGGTGCAAGCGCCTTCGAACCGATTGTTCGGACCTTTCACTCACTTGCTTTCTCGATTATTAATACGAAACAAGGCGAGAGCGCTCCAGGATATGTACTGATTTCTGGCGCCGAACAAGATTCCTTTATCCGTGAACTATTGGCGAATCCACAATACTCACCACAAGTTAAATGGTCAAAGGCGTTAGAACCAGCTCTTTCAACTAAAGGTTTTGCTCGCGAACTTCGCGATTTAATTCTTCGAGCAAGTGAGCGCAACTTTACATATAAGCAGTTAATCGAAAGTGGGCGATTGCTCAATGAACCTTGGTGGGAAGCGGCGGCAAATTTCTGGAAGATCTATGACGAAGTTCTAGCTATCCGTTATGGCTTTATCTCTGGATCGGCCAAACGCATAGATTCAAGTTCCATAATCTCGCAGGCTATTTCAGATTTAAACTCCAAGCCAGATATTCGCAACTCTTTTCAGAATAAATTTAAATTGATAATTGTTGATGAATTTCAAGAGAGCGATAACTCACACCGTGAGCTTCTAAACTTATTAGCCAGTGATCGAGTTGTCTTATTTGCTGACCCGCAATCTGCAATCGGCCAGTTCCGAGGCGCAGATCCCGAAGGCGTGCGCGCATATGCAGATACAAATGGCTATCAAGAGCTGCACTTAACATCGGCAATTCGTACGCCGGCTTCGATTACCGAGTTAAGCAATGCGATTGCGACCAAGTTTCGAAATCCAAGCAGCCCCTTAAACCCTACTAATGAGGCCACTTCCGACATAGATGTGGCGAAGCTGGCCAGCCAATCCGATTGTGCCAATTACATTGCTCATGCGCTTCGCACAGCGCACCTGCGAGATGGAATTGCTTGGTCAGAGATGGCTGTGATTCTTCGCTCACCTGGAGCCGGAGTTTCTGCGATATCCCGGGCATTTGCGCTAAATAATATTCCAATTCAAATTGATTCAGGTGCGCTAGCACTTGGTGAAAACCCGGCGATAAAACCAATTCTAACGATTGCCCAAATCGCCCTAGGCAAAATTAAATTAGTACCAAGTAATTGGGGCTTAATCGAAGAGATTCTCTTCTCAGAATTCGGTGGGGCAGATGCGCTCTCATTGCGTCAGATGCGAATTGATCTTGGAAAGGTGCGCGAACCAGGAGATGAGGCTAAGCCTTCGACGCAAGTGATTCTTGAAATTTTAGATAACAATGATGCACCGCTTCCTTGGGAGCAATTACTTTCGCTAAAGCGAATTGCTGATGTAATTGCCGAAGCGCGAAAAGTTGTGCGCATGAACTCCAAAGGTAATAATAAAGTTGATATCGCAGATTTGATTTGGGCAATCTGGAATACCGCGAAGAATTATGAGGGCGATTCACTTGCGACGACCTGGCGCAATCGCGCACTAAAAGGTGGTGCTCGTGGCGCCGCGGCAGATCGCGATTTAGATGCCGTCATCACTCTCTTTGAATCTGCTCGTCGCTTCGCAGAACGTATGCCTGGTTCTGATCCGCAACTCTTCTTAGATCAATTACTAAGTGAGTCAATTCAATCTGATGCAATCGCAGCCCGAGGTCAGCGCGGCGAAGTTGTAAGTGTTTTAACGGTTCATAGTGCAAAGGGTTTGGAGTGGGATTTAGTTGCGATCACTGGTCTGCAAGAAGGTATCTGGCCAAATTTACGACAACGTGGCTCCCTTCTTGGCAGCGAACGCCTAGTTGAATCACAGCGAAGCCAATTAACTGCGCGCCGCGAAATTGAAGCAAGTGCCGCAAACGCGCTGATTGAAGATGAGCGGCGGCTGCTAAATGTGGCTATTTCTAGGGCTAAACGGGCGCTAGTTGTAACTGCCTACTCTAAAGAAGATGACTCCGAACCATCACAATACTTCGAAGATATCTATGAATTCATTCACGGTACTTCATCCATTGACTCCGAAAATATTGAACTTCCAAGAGCGCTAACCCCACAGGCTTTAGTGTCAACGCTACGTCGCGACCTCGATGGCGCGAATTCCAGCAAGCAAGAATTCGCCGCAAAGTTACTTAATACCCTTGCTGCTAATGAGATTCAAAGTGCAAAGAGTGAGAATTGGTTGGGTTCGTTAAAACTAAGTAGCGATGAACCTGTTCTGCCAAAAGGCGCTCAGGTATCAGTCTCACCAAGCAATCTTCAATCATTCTCGGAATGTGGCCTTAAATGGTTTATTGAAAAGAGCGGTGGTCGTGATGGTGATTCAACTGCGCAATTACTCGGAATTGCAATCCACTCACTTGCTGCGATGTTAAAGAGTGAACCCGCTCTATCTTACGAAGAACTTGCTAATCGGCTAGAGAGCGGTTGGCAGTTGATTGATGGAAACAAGGGTTGGGTTCGAGACTATCAATTTAAGCAGGCGCTGGAAAAGTTGGAAAAATTCTACAAGTGGCACTCCGAAAATAAATCAAAGCGAACTTTATTTGCAGTGGAAGCAGAATTTGAAAAAACTATTGGTCGGGCGCTATTTAATGGCAGCGTTGACCGAGTTGAAATCGATGAAGAAGGTCGGGTCTACATTGTTGATATAAAAACTGGCGCTCCAGATATCACAAAGAAAAAAGCTGAAGATCATAAGCAACTTGCGGGATATCAACTCGCGGTTTATGAAGAGGCCTTTACTGGCGAGCCACCAGGCAAGTTAAGCGCCGGCGCCGAACTTCTATTTTTAGGTACGGATACCAAATCTGCTTCAGCAAAACCACAACCAGTTAAAGAGCACGAACTTATAAAGGCGGAAGTTATCGCTGCGGCTGATGCCATGTCCGCAAATGAATTCATCGCCACCGTGAATGATCGCTGCAGAACCTGCGCCGTTAAAGGACTCTGTCCCATCCAGCCCCAGGGTCGGTCGGTGATTGATCAATGAGTGAGCTAAAGATTAAGTATTCGGCAGAAGATATTGGAAACGCCCTTCGCATAATTGATCCAAAATTCAAGGGTCCAAGTCCGGAACAGATTCCTATTATTGAATCACTTCACTTAGGACCAACAGTTGTAATTGCTGGCGCAGGTTCTGGAAAGACCGAAACCATGAGCGCCCGGGTTCTGTGGCTGGTTGCAAATGGGATTGTTCGACCAGATGAAATTCTTGGGCTAACTTTTACGAGAAAAGCGGCTGGTGAGCTCTCTTCTAGAATTCGCAAACGCCTGCGACAACTTCGCAAAATCGGTTTGTTACCGTTTGATGGTGTAA
>QYQH01000038.1 GCA_007280395.1 Actinomycetales bacterium
GCTTTGGTAAGTGCTTTGGTAAGTGCTTTGGTAAGTGCTTTGGTAAGTATTTCGAATAAGAGTAGCGGGATTGTTTAGGAAGTTCTAGGCAATCTATTCTAAACGTGTCATCATTCCTGACCCAAAAGAAAGGACCAGTTTTGTAACTCTAGAAAACCATTACTCATGATGCGCAAGCCAGCTACATCTGTTGCTTGGTCAGCAAGATAATTCTTTCTTCCGTGATTTTGGCGGTAGCTGGTGCAGAAGGCTTTATATGCGGACTTGGGACACTTTGGCATTTGGTTACATTGCCGTTGACAAGCTTAAGTGGAATAAGAAATTTCGTGGGACGATATCGATCGAGCAATTGCTTCAGAAGATGTTGCCGTTATTCCAGACACTGGAATTTACCTATCTACTTCCGCATTTAAAGTTCCGCAGGCACTTGCTGCTCAGCTTAAGAACCTTCACTCTTGTCCAAAAGATATTTTGATTGTGACGATCGTCCAAGGCGATATTCCATTATCGACTTTGTTATGCCCCTTGAAGAAGAAGCAAAATGTACCTACTACCTAGCCGATCGAACATTCATTGAATCATCCGAGGGTTCTATTAGCGGCCTTACTGAAAAAACTTTTGCAATTCTTCACAGAAATTCAGCAACTGCCTCAAGCTACTTTGGACATCCCGAGAGCCGAGTCATCACCCTTGGCACCCAAATGGATTTGTAGAGTTTTGATTTTTACAAACCAGAAATTTGAGCGCAGCATCATGCATAACACCGTCATCTCTGGCTTATAGGGCGGTTCTTTTTTAAATTCTAAGCATTCACACAGTCTGTTTTGCGTTGCAAGTCAGGCATCCCAATTACCCTTCGCAAATGACTAATTCACTCAATCATGTAGGAAATGCGAAGCAATATAAGAATTGGCTCGTAAAAGTACCGGAAGTTACTGCCTTTTTTTGGATTATCAAAGTACTGGCAACGACAGTAGGCGAAACATTTGCAGATTACTTAAATGTAACCCTAGGTTTTGGATTGAATGGAACCACTTTAGTGACGATTGTCGCGCTTGTCACTGCACTGATATTCCAATTCAAATCGACGGAATATCGGCCATCTCTTTATTGGTTAGTCGTTGTATTAATAAGTATTGCAGGAACTCTGTTCACCGATAATCTGACAGATAATTTAAATGTGTCGCTAATTACAACATCAGTAATTTTTTCAGTAATTTTGGCAATAGTTTTCGTGATCTGGCACAAGACTGAGGCCTCACTTGCGATTCATAGTATTTATACCCCTCGACGTGAAGCATTTTATTGGAGTGCCATACTTTTCACTTTCGCCCTAGGAACTGCAACAGGAGACTTATTTGCTGAACGTTTAGGACTTGGATACGGCCTTTCACTCATCATATTTGCCGCAGTAATTCTTGTGATTGCTCTGACTTGGAAGAGTAAATTCCTTAATCCAGTTTTAGCCTTCTGGGCAATTTACGTATTAACCAGACCGCTTGGGGCTTCAATCGGAGACTTGCTATCTCAGAGTAAGAAAGATGGCGGAATTGGATTGGGAACTACGACGACTAGCGCAATATTCTTAACCATCATTCTTGCTTTGGTCGCTTATTTAACAAGGTCTCGGAAAGATGCGATTCCATTAGATAAGGCTCTTGCTGAGTAATTCAAAAGTCTTTGTAAAACCTTGTCTTGGATAACTTCTAATTCCCTTTTGCTTTTTGTAATGTGATAAATTATGGAATGCAAGGACTTGAGCTGGTAACTCCTTTACAAGAAGTCTTCGCTGGAGCTGGTGACATTTAGAAGTCCTGAGATTCGTCTTGGGACTTCTTTGTTTTCCGCAACATTAAACCTTGCACAATTTACAAATACTTAACCTTTAGCTTGCCACTTACCTGGCCATTCTTATCCTGCGATGTTGGTGTGGCGTAATGGCTAGCGTATTAACTCTTACCAAGTTAGAGGTACGGGTTCGATTCCCGTCACCAGCTCCGCAGACTTGCGATTGGGCAGTGGTTATTGGTCAAACCATATAGCTGACCATTTGTTTGCAGGAAGGAGCCTCGAGAGATCGGGGCTCTTTTCAATTTTTCTCGACTTATAGGGCGGTTCTTCTTTATTTCTTTTAACTGCGCGTAACCAAGTTTGTATGCGATAATTTCACAACGGTGGCTTGGTAGTAATTGGGACTTGGTTTATATCCAAGTCCCTTTTGCTTTTCCACATAAATTTCTTGTTCACAATTTTTAGTTCTGTTCAGATTTTCCTTATAGTTAAACCGTAACTTCACGTCCGTGTTGGGCGCATTAAACAAAGGTAATAGTCAACTTCGTATTTATACGGTCTTCGACTCATAGGGTGATTCTTCTTTTCTATCTCATCTCCTTAAGTTAGGGTAATATTAATTACATCTACAGATATGGTCGAAACTCATTTTTACCTAAGGAGCGCTCAAGTGTTTGAAGATTTAAGAGGACAAGTCGCGATCGTAACGGGCGGCGCACGAGGTCTTGGATATTCAATGGCTACCGGCCTTACCGCTCAAGGGGTAGATGTGGTCCTCTTGGATCTTTTAGAGAACGTCGTGCAGAGCGCATCTACATTGGAGAGTAAATCTGGGCAACGTGTAATCGGAATCCCAGTGGATGTTACATCTGAAGCAGAACTCAAACTCGCCTTTGATAGCGTTAATAGTGAGATCGGAAGCCCCACACTTCTAATCAATGCAGCAGGGATCACAATTTGGGAAGAGAGTCTTTTGGGAAGCAAAGAGTCTTGGTCAAAAGTAATTGATATTAATTTGACTGGCACTTATCTCACTTGCCAAGCGTTTGCTCGAGGTTGTAAAGCCAATAGCCATAGTGGATCAATCGTCAATATTTCTTCAATGTCAGGCAGTATTGTAAATATTCCACAGAATCAAACTTCTTATAACACCTCAAAGGCAGGTGTAGATATGCTTACTAAATCTTTAGCAATCGAGTGGGCTCCGCTCGGTATTAGAGTTAATGCCGTTGCTCCGGGATATTTCTTATCGGATATGACACGCCAATTTACCGATGCAAATCCTGAATTGGCTGCCCAGTGGAGAAATTTGATTCCCATGGGAAGAATGGGGGAACCCAGCGATCTAGATGGGCTAGTTACTTTGCTCTGCTCATCAGCATCAAGTTACCTAACTGGTCAATCAATAATTATTGATGGTGGCTATACCGCAATTTAATCAACCTAAAGGAACTAGGCCAAAGGATTAAGAAGAAGAAAAGGAGCGCTAGGTGAACTTGAATAATTCTCTCAACGGAAAAGTTGCAGTTATTACTGGGGCATCAAGTGGAATTGGACTGGCAATCGCGCAGGATCTTTCGCGAGCTGGGGCGAAAGTTGTGCTGGGCGCTCGTTCTATGGAGAAACTGCTGGAAGTGGTCAAAACTCTTTCAGGAGATGCCCTCACCGTGCCTACGGATGTAACGATCACCGGTGATGTAGAGAACCTCATAGAGAGCGCAATTAAAAGATTTCAACGAATTGACATCCTCGTCGCCAATGCAGGAATTTATACCGGCGGAGATTTTGTGGATGGAGATATTGAAGTATTTACAAAACTAATCGATACAAATGTAAACGGAGTGATGCGTGCAATTAAGGGGGCACTTGTTCACATGTTGCCACAAGGCACTGGGGACATAATCGTGACTAGTTCGGTTTCGGGACATCAAGCAATCCACTGGGAGCCGGCCTACTCTGCTTCAAAACATGCAATACAAAGCCTGGTTCATGGCATTCGACGTCAGCTAGTTGGCACTGGCGTGCGCATTGGCGCCGTTGCACCAGGTGTCGTCTTGAATGACATTTGGCAAATCACAGATGCTGCTTCGATCGAAAAAGGAGTAGATGAAGGAACTGGTATGAGATCGGAAGATGTAGCAGATGCTGTTAATTTTATGTTGACTCGACCTCGTCACTTAAATATTCGTGATTTAGTTTTATTACCAATTAACCAAAAGATTTAAACCAGCAAGAACACCTTAATTAGAAGTAGCCAGAAGCAGTTAGAGCTAAGGTATTAGCGCAGCATCACGCATAACAATCTCGTCTCCGGCTTATGGGGGGCCTCGAGAGATCGAGGCTTCCTCTCATTTTCCTGACCCTTTGTAAGCCACTCGTCAGTTCAACTAGAAAAAATAGTTAACTCTGGGAAAATCTTAAAGTAGGGTAGCGGCATGATTGAGGCGATATTTTTTGGCATCCTGCAAGGCCTAACAGAGTTCATCCCAATCTCATCAACCGCCCATATTCGAATCTTCGCCAAGTTTTTTGGAATGTCTGAAGATCCAGGAGCGATGTTCACGGCAATCATGCAGATTGGAACTGAACTTGCGGTACTGATTTACTTCCGAAAAGATATTGCAAACATTATCTCGGCCTGGGTTCGTAAAGTTGTTATGCGCAAAAGTTTGAACCAAGAAGAAGTTGGTCAAGCTCGGATGGGCTGGTTAATAATTGTTGGAAGTATTCCTATCGTTATTCTCGGTTACCTTGGACAAGATGCAATCACGACTAATTTTCGCTCACTCTGGTTAATTGCCTCAGTTCTAATTATCTTTGGTTTGATCCTTGGCGCCGCAGATAAATATGGAAAATCCGATAAATCGCTAAAAGATTTAATCATTTCACATGGAGTTTTTTATGGGTTGGCTCAGGCTCTGGCCCTGATACCTGGTGTATCTAGATCCGGTTCAACAATCGCGATGGGTCGTCTTCTGGGCTACAGCCGTGAAGCTGCGCTTCGTTATTCATTCTTGCTTGCAATACCAGCAGTTTTCGGCAGTGGCCTTTATGAGTTAAAGAAAACGCTATCTGATGGTGCTAATGCAAATGTTTTTACAATGACAGAAACTTTGGTCGCAACTGTTGTGGCTTTCGTTATCGGATACCTAGTCATCGCTTGGCTTATAAAATTTGTAACTACTAAGAGTTTTGCACCGTTTATTATCTATCGTGTTCTCCTAGGAGCGCTAGTACTTGGACTCTTAGCGACTGGAGTAATAAAAGACTCTACAAAAGCTGAGTTAACGACAACTGTTGCACCTATTTCTTACGCAGTACCGAAAGATTGTTTATCCACTGATGTTCTTACAGCCCTTCAAAAAGATGTTCGCCAGGCACAATTTATTGACACGCCTTGGCAACCATCCCCCGGGACTGAGCTCGCAGATTTTCTCAGCAATGGTGGAATTGCATGCAGCTATGGAATGCAGAGCGCTGAAGTTGGATTGACTGTTGATTGGGTGGCAAATGGAACTCAACTATTTAACAAACGAACTGCTGGTTGGGTAGCTGAGGGATATCAAAAGATAGACATTCCTAATTTGATGGAGACAGAAGCGTATTTCTTGCAGAAAGATCAATCTCAGACAAATGAATTTTCGCAATATCAAGTGAAATTCCTGATAAATGGGTTCTGGATAAATCTAAGTTCAACTTTTGGCAAAACAATCGAGGATGGCTCTGGCTGGATTTCTGCGGCAGTAAGTTCGCTTAAAAAATAAAGCGAAAAGTGACAACAAGAGCAAAAAGGCTGGATTACTTAGACTTACTTCGCGTACTGGCACTTGGCTCGGTAATGTGTTTTCACTATTTCTTTAATGGAATTTCCAAGGGAACTGTAACTTCAGTATCACTGACCCCATTCGCCTCGATTGCGAAGTATGGATACCTCGGAGTTGAACTCTTCTTTCTCATAAGTGGATTTGTGATTCTTTATTCAACTCAGAATAGAACTGCCTGGGAATTTATTAAGAAGCGATTTATACGCCTCTATCCAATGTTTTGGCTTGGAATAATAACAATATTTGTTATCGCTAACCTGCCCTTCTGGTCAAACAAGGGGCCAACACTTAGCAAGACTCTTCTTAACTTCACTATGTTGCCGACCGCTTTTGGTGGCCACTGGGTGGATGAAGCTCATTGGTTCCTGATGCGTGAGTTGCAGTTTTACCTTGCAATCATCGTTGTTCTTGCTCTCGGACTTGGGAAGCGACTTCCACAGATATTTCCATGGTGGGCAATTGTTATCTGTATTTGGAATCTCTTTAATCTTCCGAGATTTGAAGTCTGGTATTTCTCGGGTTATTTCGCGCTCTTAACCGGAGGGGCAATAATCTTTTCTATCCGAGAATGGGGCGCTACGAAATTACGGATAGTCGGGTTATTGGCGGCTTACATATGCGCCATGGATACTCGGATGTCCAAAGCCATTTGGCTGGGGGAACATCGGAGTGCGACGTATAACAAATATGTAATAGGAATGATTGTCACAACTGCATTCCTTTTGATTCTCGCAACCTTAAGTTCTAGGGTCAGTAACTTTAGTTTTAAGTGGGCTGCAATTGCGGGTGCTATTACTTATCCACTCTTTTTGATACACGGGCGACTAGGACTTTTGACCCTTCAAAATTTGGGAAGCGAATCAAATAAGTTTTATTTGTACCCCACAATTGTTATTAGCTTGATTATTGTGGCGTACACACTATTGAAGCTAGAGAAAAAACTACTCTCGTTTCGCCTTTAGATAGTTTTTAATCGTTATTACAATCGTAAGAACTATGAAGAAGCCAGCAATCTGGCGAGATGATCCTTCAAGGGCTGGAATTGAGGCTGCATAAAATCCTAGGGTAGTGATTCCAGCGCCCCAGAGGAGAGCACCACAAATATTCGCACTTAGAAACTTGTAATAATTCATCTTTCCAAGCCCAGCTATCGGTGGAATAAATGTGCGAATCCATGGATAGAAACGCGCTATGACGACCGCAGTCCATCCATATTTTTCATAGAAATCTTCAGATCGTTTAATCATTTTTTGGATGATGGGCCGTTTGCTCTTGCCTAGATAGTTGCGGCCATATTTTCGCCCGAGCACGAATCCAATTTGGTCTCCGAAGAATGCGGCTAGAACGATAATTGCAATTAAGATAACGATATTTGTGTCGTGACGGGTTGCGGCCACAAATCCGGCAGCGAAAAGTATTGAGTCTCCGGGGATGAAGAAGGCGACAAGGATTCCGGTTTCAATAAAGACCAGTGCCCCCAAAAGAAGATAGATAAAAAATGGGGTTGCTGAGTCTAAATTTTGTTGAACCCAGTCCGAAATTGTCATATTGAAATTATCACAGCGCCAGAAACTAGAATTACAACACCTAACCAATGCCGGGGCGAGAATTTTTCATGCAAGAAAATCACAGAAAATAAAATAGTTAGTGGAATGCTCATCTTGTCTATGGGAATCACCTTGGTAACGCTTCCTAATTGAATTGCTCGGAAATAAAAGAGCCAAGAGATAGCGCCTGCTAAACCAGATAGAGAAATCCAGATCAATGCAGATCCCCGAACCTCACCAATTTTTGTCCAAAGTCCAGATGTAATTAGGACGACAATAAAAAATGCCGCCATGACGAAACTTCGAATCGCTGTGGCTACTGTTGAATCAAGGGTATCGAGCCCAATCTTTCCAAAGATGGCAACTAATGAGGCAAAAACTGCTGATAAGCCTGCATATAACAGCCATTTATTGTCAACCACAAAAGGAACGATACCTGTATTTTTCCGACAATCGGTAGGATTGAGAAATGAATTCAACTAAAGAATATGCAGTAGTTACAGGAGCCAGCAGTGGAATTGGAGCTGCGACGGCAAAATTATTGGCAGCAAATGGTTTCCATGTAATCGCTGGAGCACGTCGGATGGATCGATTAGCTGAATTAGCAAAGAGTGATTCAAATATCGAGATAGTTGAATTAGATGTAACCAACCAGGCAAGCGTCGAGACACTTGCAGCGAAACTTGTCGGTAAACCGGTATCAGTTTTGATTAACAATGCTGGTGGCGCTTTCGATGCCTCACCAGTAGCAGATTCTGATCCAGAAATTTGGGCTAAAACTTTCGAGGTAAATGTAACTGGCGCTGTTCGAATGACTAAAGCGATGATTCCAATTATGAAAGCTCATGGCCAAGGTCACGTAGTTCTGATGTCATCTACCGCCGGTCGTATTGCATATGAAAATGGTGGAACATATATCGCCGCAAAGCATGCAGTAGCCGCACTTGCTGGGACACTTCGCCTTGAGCTAAATGGTGAACCAATTCGCGTAACCGAAATTGCTCCTGGAATGGTGAAGACGGATGAGTTTGCAGTAACCAGATTCGCAGGAGATAAAACTAAGGCGGCGAAGGTTTATGAAGGCGTGGAGAAGCCACTGACCGATGCTGATATTGCTGAAACCATTCGTTGGGCGGTTATGTTGCCCGCACACATCAATATTGATTTGCTAGTTGTTCGCCCAATTGCGCAGGCAGCCCAACATAAGGTTCATCGAATACTTAAGTAATTACTTGTTCTTTGATTTATGAGTTAAATCAGAGACCCAGTCCATAATCGCAAATACCAGGCCAGAAAGTACAAAAGTTAAGTGAATTGCAATTCGCCACTTCACTTCAGTTACGTTGACGCCATTTACGGCGTTCATGAAGTCTTTCAAAAGCTCGATAACTGAAATCGCAACAAGTGAGCCGATTAGCTTTAACTTAAGGCCAGAGAAGTCAACGCTTCCCATCCATTCTGGGCGATCGATATCATCGGTTGCAACTTCAATCTTTGATACGAAGTTTTCATAGCCTGCGAAGATTACGATCAAAATAAGGTTTGCAAGAAGAGTTAAATCTAAAAGCCCAAGTAATCCAAGCACCATATCTTCGGTCGAAGTAGATGTAACGTGGCTTGCAAAATGCCAGAATTTTTGGAAGAACTTCACCATCATTATGACAAGGGCAAATGTCAGACCCAAATAGAAGGGCGCTAATAACCAACGGCTGCCGAAAATAAGTCTTTCGAGTAGATGCTCTAATACTCCGCGGCCGTGACGTTTTTCATTCATTTTCAAAGAGTAACAAAATCACGCAGCCATTATTCTTTCCTGGTGCCCGCGTTTCATAAATTCTTTTTGACCAAACAACTTGCCGACACATTTCGCAAAAATGTTTCCGGTTCTAAAGATGGACTGCCAGATTGGGCGAAAGATATTGCACTTGGAGACGATGCTGGGCTCTTTGATCCCGATGGATCGGTATGGAAAGTTCATGGAAGCCTTGCAACTTTAGTTGGCGGCGTTCGGGCCCTTCTATTGCAGGCCGCACATCCCGCGCCACTTGCCGGGGTCGCACAACATTCCCGATATGAATCAGATCCGATGGGGCGTTTGGCAGGAACAACTAGATGGCTGACGATTACGACATTTGGATCAACCCAAACAATTGAACTAGAAGCAAAACGAGTTAACGCAATGCATTCAAAGGTTTCGGGGGAATACACCGACATGGGTGGGACGCGCTCAAGTTATCGGGCCCAAGATGCAAGATTCTTGCTCTGGGTGCATTGCGCCTTTACCGATTCATTTATTAAATCGCATCTCGCACTCGGTTATCCCTTGCCAGATGGCGCCGATGAATATGTTCGCGACTGGGTGAAGAGTGCAATCCCACTTGGACTAAATACTGCTCCGAAATCAATGGCGGAGCTTGAAGTGACCCTTGAAGATTTTCGGATGAATGATTTAGGTAGAACGGAGAAAACTTTAGAAGTGGTTCAATTTATTTTAAAGCCACCCTTTAGCAGCCTCGGGTTGCTCTTTTATAAAATAATCGCAAATGCTGCGATTGCAACGTTGGATGAAAACGAATTAGCAATTTTAGGGCTTAAAGCCCGATCCAAAATTTGGCTAAAGATTGCTAGGGCCGTGCTAAATGTATTTAGCGTAATACTTGGTCCCGAATCACCAAGTCAGAACTTGGCTCGAAAGCGCATTGCACGTATTAGCTAAGAGGCTGTATTAAGTACTATCGACGCTTATTGATTTGGCGCTGAGTAGAAGCGGCCCAGGAAATCTTTCTTAAATTCTTGGAAGTCACCCTTCTCAATCTCGGCGCGCATCCGTTCGACTAACCTGACTATAAAGCGTTCGTTGTGAATCGTGGCCAAAGTAGAGCCAATCATTTCCTTGCTACGGAAGAGGTGGTTGATATATGCCGCGGTGTAATTGGCACAGGTGTAGCAATCACAGCTTTCATCGATCGGATTGAAGTCGCGATTGAATTTTGCATTAGTGATATTTACGCGGCCACCATTTGTGAAGACCGCGCTAGTACGTGCTTGGCGTGAGGGTGCAACACAATCAAAGGTATCTGCGCCATTTTCAACGCCAACAAATAGATCATCGGGCTCACCTATCCCCAGTAAGTGACGAGGCTTATCGCGTGGCAACTCATCTGTCATCCAACCAACGATGGTTCCAAGGTTTGCTTTATCAAGTGCGCCACCAAGTCCAAAGCCATCGAAGGTAATTCCATCTTCATCTAACGCACCTAAATCTTTCGCTGCCTTGCGCCGAAGGTCCTCATATTGCGCTCCTTGTAGAACGCCCCAAAGTGCTTGATATGGCTTACTTGAGCGCTCGCGAGTTAGGCGGCCATGTTCGACTAAACAACGCTTTGCCCAGAGCCTGGTGCGCTCTAAGGACTTCTCTTGATACTTGCGGGTGTTGTGAAGTGTTGTGCATTCATCAAAGGCGAAAATAATATCGGCGCCTAGTTGGTGTTGGACCTGCATCGAAACTTCTGGGGTAAATCGATGCATCGAACCA
>QYQH01000032.1 GCA_007280395.1 Actinomycetales bacterium
AAAAACCCAGAGGTCAGGCATATAGCGGCTGAGACCTGGCGGTAGCCGTGCGTTTACATCTGGAGGAATTTTGGCCGCATCGAAGTCAAAGTCATTTGCACCTGCTCGCGTTTCATTCGCAAAAATTCGTGAACCACTCGAAGTACCAAACTTATTATCACTACAGCTAGACAGTGTTGATTGGTTACTTGGTAATGACTCGTGGCGTTCTCGTCTTGTTGTTGCTGAAAAAGCCGGTCGTGGTGAAGTACCAAAGACATCAGGATTAGAAGAGATCTTTGAAGAGATTTCTCCAATCGAAGATTACCAAGGAACGATGAGTCTCTCATTTAGAGATCACCGATTCGAACCACCTAAGTATTCAGTCGCTGAATGTAAAGAGCGCGACATTACTTACTCTGCACCGTTATTCGTAACTGCAGAATTTACCAACAACATCACTGGTGAAATTAAGTCCCAAACAGTTTTTATGGGCGACTTCCCATTGATGACACCTCGCGGAACTTTCGTAATTAACGGAACTGAGCGCGTTGTTGTTTCACAGATTGTTCGTTCACCTGGTGTTTATTTTGAACGCACAATTGAGAAGAGTTCGGATAAAGATATTCTGACTGCGAAGATTATTCCAAGCCGTGGCGCTTGGTTGGAATTCGAAGTTGATAAGAAGGATTTGGTTGGCGTACGTATCGATCGTAAGCGTAAGCAATCAGTAACAATTTTCTTGAAGGCACTTGGTTGGACTGCGGAACAAATCCTCGAACAATTTGGTGAATTCGAATCTATACGCGCAACACTTGAAAAAGATAACGTGAACACCCAAGATGAAGCGCTGCTCGATATTTATCGCAAGCTTCGTCCAGGTGAGCCTCCAACAAAGGAAGCAGCACAAGGACTTATCGAAAACTTGTACTTCAATCCAAAGCGTTATGACCTGGCAAAGGTTGGTCGCTTTAAGGTTAATAAGAAGTTGGGCCTTGAATTAGATCTTTCAAAGGGCTTGCTAAACATTGAAGATATTGTCGCAACAATTCGCTACTTAGTATCACTTCATAAGGGTGATGCGCTTATGGAATATGGCAAGCAAGTACGCGTTGAGACAGACGATATCGATCACTTCGGAAACCGTCGTCTTCGTACCGTTGGTGAATTGATTCAAAATCAAGTTCGTACCGGTCTTTCACGTATGGAACGTGTTGTTCGTGAACGTATGACAACTCAAGATGTTGAAGCAATCACGCCACAAACTTTGATCAACATCCGTCCGGTTGTTGCATCAATCAAGGAGTTCTTCGGAACATCTCAACTTTCACAATTTATGGACCAAACAAATCCACTTTCTGGAATGACACACAAGCGTCGTCTTTCAGCACTTGGACCCGGTGGTCTTTCACGTGAACGTGCAGGCTTTGAAGTTCGTGACGTTCACCCATCTCACTACGGACGTATGTGCCCAATTGAAACTCCTGAAGGTCCAAACATTGGACTTATCGGATCGCTTGCAACATATGCTCGCGTAACTCCATTTGGATTTATCGAAACTCCTTACCGCAAAGTTCTAAAGGGCAAGGTCACAGATCAAATTGATTACTTAACAGCAGATGAAGAAGATGAGCATGTTATTGCGCAAGCAAATGCACCGCTAACTTCTGATTCACACTTTGCTGAACCACGCGTTCTTGTTCGTCGCCGCGGTGGCGAAGTTGAATTTATTCATGCTGATGAAGTTGATTACATGGACGTTTCACCACGTCAGATGGTTTCTGTTGCAACAGCAATGATTCCATTCCTTGAGCACGACGATGCGAACCGCGCATTGATGGGTTCAAACATGATGCGTCAAGCAGTTCCACTAATTCGCGCAGAAGCGCCATTTGTCGGAACAGGTATGGAATTTCGTGCAGCAGTCGATGCTGGCGATGTTCTGCTTGCTCGCAACTCAGGTGTTGTTACTGAAGTAAGTGCTGATGAAGTAACTGTCATGAATGATGATGGAACTACAGAGCACTACTTCCTAGAGAAGTTCACTCGCTCAAACCAAGGCACTAGCCGCAACCAAAAGGTTATTGTCGCGCAGGGCGATCGCATTGAAACTGGCAAGGTAATTGCTGATGGACCATCAACCGAAAAGGGTGAGATGGCTCTTGGTAAGAACCTACTTGTGGCATTTATGTCATGGGAAGGCCACAACTACGAAGATGCAATTATTCTTTCGCAGCGTCTCGTGCAAGACGATGTACTAACTTCAATTCACATTGAAGAGTACGAAGTTGATGCTCGCGATACCAAGCTTGGACCTGAGGAAATCACTCGTGATATCCCTAACGTGAGTGAAGAAGTTCTTGCTGATCTAGACGATCGTGGAATTATTCGCATCGGTGCTGAAGTTGTTCCTGGCGACATTCTTGTCGGAAAGGTAACTCCTAAGGGCGAAACTGAACTCACACCAGAAGAGCGTCTGCTCCGTGCAATCTTCGGTGAGAAGGCTCGTGAAGTTCGCGATACCTCACTAAAGGTTCCACACGGTGAATCAGGAAAAGTTATCGATGTTCGCATTCAAACTGCAGAAGATGGCTATGAACTTCCTGCCGGTGTAAACCAAATCGTTCGCGTATTTGTTGCGCAGAAGCGAAAGATTCAAGACGGTGACAAGCTTGCTGGTCGCCACGGTAACAAGGGTGTTATTTCAAAGATTCTTCCAGTAGAAGATATGCCATTCCTTGAAGATGGAACTCCTGTTGACGTTGTCTTGAACCCACTTGGTGTTCCTGGTCGTATGAACGTCGGTCAGATTCTAGAAACTCACTTAGGTTGGGTTGCTAAATCTGGTTGGAAATTAGAAGGCAACGAAAGTTGGCAGAAGGATCTACGCGAACATGGTTTCGCAGATTCTGCTCCAAACACAAAGGTTGCAACTCCAGTATTTGATGGCGCAAAGGAAGAAGAACTTATTGGTCTTCTCTCTTCAACACTTCCTAACAAGGATGGAATGCGCTTAGTTGGTGGAAACGGAAAGGCTCGTCTATTCGACGGTCGTACCGGAGAGCCATACAAGGAAGAGATCACAGTTGGTTACATGTACATCTTAAAGCTTCACCACTTGGTGGATGACAAGATTCACGCACGTTCAACTGGACCTTACTCAATGATTACGCAACAACCACTTGGTGGAAAAGCACAATTCGGTGGTCAGCGCTTTGGTGAGATGGAAGTTTGGGCACTTGAAGCTTATGGCGCCGCTTACACACTCCAAGAGTTGCTAACCATTAAGTCCGATGACGTTCTTGGTCGCGTAAAACTTTACGAAGCCATTGTTAAGGGCGAGAACATTCCAGAACCTGGCATCCCAGAATCATTCAAGGTACTTGTTAAGGAAATGCAGTCACTCTGTCTAAATGTGGAAGTTCTCTCATCCGAAGGTGTTGCAATTGAAATGCGCGATACCGATGAAGAAGTATTCCGTGCCGCCGAAGAACTTGGAATTAACTTGTCACGAGTTGAACCTTCAAGTGTCGAAGAAGTTTAAGGAGAGGGATAAAAAATGTTAGATGTTAACTTTTTTGATGAACTGCGAATTGGCCTAGCTTCGACTGACAATATTCGTGAGTGGTCTTTTGGTGAAGTAAAGAAGCCAGAAACCATTAACTACCGAACACTAAAGCCAGAGAAGGACGGACTCTTCGATGAGAAGATCTTCGGACCAACTCGTGACTGGGAATGTTATTGCGGTAAGTACAAGCGCGTTCGCTTCAAGGGAATTATTTGTGAGCGTTGTGGTGTTGAAGTTACTCGCGCAAAGGTTCGCCGTGAACGTATGGGTCACATTGAACTTGCTGCACCTGTTACTCACATCTGGTATTTCAAGGGTGTTCCATCACGCCTTGGTTATTTACTTGATCTTGCACCAAAGGATTTAGAGAAGGTTATTTATTTCGCTGCTTACATGATCACAGAAGTTGATACTGAAGCGCGCGAAGAAGATCTACCTTCACTTGAAAAGCGCCTTGCTGCAGATAAGAAGAAGATTGAAACTCGCCGCGATGGCGATCTAGATGCACGTCAGAAGAAGCTAGAAGCAGATACTGCTGAACTAGAAGCTGCTGGCGAAAAGGCTGATGTAAAGCGCAAGGTCCGCGAAGCGGCAGAACGTGAATTGAAAGCAATTCGCGATAAGTCACAACGCGAACTAGATCGCTTAGATGCAGTCTGGGCACGCTTTAAGAATCTAAAGGTTCAAGATCTCGAGGGTGATGAATCCTTATATCGCGAACTTACAGATCGCTTCGGTGTTTACTTCAAGGGTTCAATGGGCGCAGCTGCAATCAAGCGTCGCTTAGAAACTTTTGATTTACAATCTGAGTACACAATGCTTACCGAGCTTGCACAGACCGGTAAGGGGCAGAAGAAGACTCGCGCTATCAAGCGTTTGAAAGTTGTCTCTTCATTCCTAAATACTCGCAACCACCCAGCATCAATGGTTCTAGATTGCGTTCCAGTTATTCCACCAGATCTTCGTCCAATGGTTCAACTAGATGGTGGCCGCTTTGCGACCTCAGATCTAAATGATCTATACCGACGCGTTATCAACCGTAACAATCGTTTGAAGCGTCTTGCAGATCTTGGCGCTCCAGAAATTATTGTTAATAACGAGAAGCGCATGTTGCAAGAAGCAGTAGATGCGTTATTCGATAACGGTCGTCGTGGTCGTCCAGTTACTGGCCCAGGAAACCGTCCACTTAAATCTCTTTCAGACATGCTTAAGGGTAAGCAAGGACGTTTCCGTCAGAACTTGCTCGGAAAGCGCGTTGATTATTCTGGCCGTTCAGTAATCGTTGTTGGTCCACAACTTAAGTTGCACCAATGCGGACTGCCAAAGCAGATGGCGCTAGAACTCTTCAAGCCATTCGTAATGAAGCGCTTGGTTGATCTCAATCACGCACAGAACATCAAATCCGCAAAGCGTATGGTCGAGCGTGCTCGCCCTGTTGTGTGGGATGTTCTTGAAGAAGTAATTGCAGAGCACCCGGTTCTACTAAACCGGGCACCAACTTTGCACCGTCTAGGTATTCAAGCTTTCGAACCACAATTGGTTGAAGGAAAAGCCATTCAAATTCACCCACTTGTTTGTACTGCATTCAATGCAGACTTCGATGGTGACCAGATGGCTGTTCACTTACCTCTGTCAGCAGAAGCACAAGCAGAAGCTCGTGTTCTAATGCTTTCAAGTAACAATATTTTGTCACCTGCATCAGGTCGTCCAATTACATCTCCTACACAGGACATGGTTCTTGGTCTTTACTTCCTAACTTCACTTCGTGAAAACGAACTTGGTGAAGGTCGCGCATTCGGTTCAATCTCTGAAGCGTTGATGGCATATGACCGTAATTCACTAACAATGCAGGCCAAGATCAAAATTCGTTTAACTCACAGCGGCGTTACTGAAATTCGTGAGACCACACTTGGTCGTGCGTTATTCAATGAAATTCTGCCAGAGGGTTACAAGTTTGTTGATTACGATGTAACTAAGAAACTTCTTGGTCAAATCGTTGATGATCTTGCTGAAGGTTTTGCCAAGGTAACAGTTGCGCAGACACTAGATGCACTTAAGTCACTTGGTTTCTATTGGGCAACACGCGCTGGTATCACCATTGCAATTGAAGATGTTGTTACACCTGCCAAGAAGCAAGAAATCTTGGATGGTTATGAAATTAAGGCAGAGAAGGTTCAGAGCCAATACGAAAAGGGTCTGATCACTGATGATGAGCGTCGTCAAGAACTCATTGAAATTTGGACTAATGCAACAACAGATGTTGCAAAGGCGATGGAAGATAACTTCCCAAAGACCAACCCAGTTTGGATGATGGTCTACTCCGGTGCACGTGGAAACATGATGCAAGTTCGTCAGATCGCAGGTATGCGTGGTCTGGTAGCGAATCCGAAGGGCGAAATTATTCCGCGTCCGATCAAGTCAAACTTCCGTGAAGGTCTTTCAGTTCTTGAATACTTCATCGCAACTCACGGTGCGCGTAAGGGTCTTGCAGATACCGCGCTTCGTACCGCTGACTCTGGTTACCTAACTCGTCGCCTCTGCGACGTGGCACAAGATGTAATCATTCGTGAAGAAGATTGCGGAACTGATCGCGGTCTAACTCTAAAGATTGCAGCACTTGATTCAACTGGCGCACTTGTCCGTGATGACCATGTTGAAACTTCAATGTTTGGTCGTAACTTGGCAGAAGATGTAGTTCAAAATGGCAAGGTAATTCTTAGCGCAGGAACAGATCTTGGCGATAAGAACATCAACACCCTTGTTGGAGCTGGAATTGCTGAAGTTAAGATTCGCTCAGTTCTTACTTGCGATAGCAAGGTTGGACAATGTGCAATGTGTTACGGCCGCTCAATGGCATCTGGCAAGTTAGTAGATGTCGGCGAAGCTGTCGGAATTATTGCTGCTCAATCAATTGGTGAGCCAGGAACTCAGCTAACAATGCGTACCTTCCACACTGGGGGTATTGCTGGAGATGACATCACACACGGTCTACCTCGTATTGTTGAACTCTTCGAAGCGCGTACACCTAAGGGTGTTGCGCCAATCGCAGAAACTGCTGGCGTTGTGAGCTTCCTTGAAGATGCAAAGGGCAAGAAGATTATCGTTACGCCGGAAGATGGTAGCGAAGCGATCGCTTACCCAATTACTCGTCGTCAGAAGTTAATGGTTGAAGATGGCATGCGCGTTAGCGTTGGACAACAAATGGTTGTTGGCGCAATCGATCCGAAGCAAGTTCTTCGTATCCTTGGCCCACGTCAAACTCAGGTCCACTTAGTGAATGAAATCCAAGAGGTTTACCGTTCACAAGGTGTATCAATTCACGATAAGCACATCGAAATTATTGTTCGCCAAATGTTAAAGCGCATCACTGTGCTTGAACCAGGCGATGCTGATCTACTTCCAGGTGAATTAGTAGAACGTGGTCGTTTCGAAACTGAGAACCGTCGCGTTGTATCAACTGGTGGCAAGGCTGCATCTGGTCGCCCAGAACTTATGGGAATCACCAAGGCATCACTTGCAACTGAGTCATGGTTGTCAGCGGCTTCATTCCAAGAGACCACAAAGGTTCTTACAGATGCTGCGTTATCCGAGAAGAGCGATCCATTGCTTGGACTTAAGGAGAACGTAATCATCGGTAAGTTGATCCCAGCTGGTACAGGTCTTGCTCGATACCGCAACGTTCGAGTCGAACCTACTGAAGAAGCTAAGGCTGCGGTCTACGCTGCTTATGATGAATATGACTTCACACCATTTGAATCACAAGGTTCAGGTGAAGCAGTTCGTTTGGATGAGTTCGAAACTCGCTAACCAAATAAATTTAAAAGCCCTGGTGTTTATTGCACCGGGGCTTTTTTATTGGGATTTAGCGTAGCTGTCACTCAACATAATAAGTTGAGATATTTCGGTAACTGATTGACAATCAATTTTGTCTTCATAAATACAATCTCGAGGCCCACCTACGGTGAGAACTGTTCTCTCATCGCGCCACATTTCATAACCATAACTTGGGGCTTCATTAGGGTTATAAATTGAGTCCCAATCTTCTGCCTTCCAGAGAAAGTATGAGACCAGGCCGTCATAAATGTTCTTTGAGGTTTTGTAGGAAATAACATATTCACTAATTGGTGCTGGAGTGATTGCATCTTGAGGTGAGCGATCCGAAGGTAAGATCCTTAACTTTGGAAGTAGATGAAGCGGTAACTTGACCGAGACAGGTATCAAACCCAACCCTTGCGAGTAGGTAATTTTCTTGCAATCAGCTGCTTCAAGATATCTATACCCCTCTGAATCCAAGGTTTTGCCACTCTTATTGAAGATAACTTCTCGATCTGTTAGCTGACCTTCAGAGTAAAAACTATATGTAGCAGTTAATTGATTATTTAAAAATCTGCCCTCAAATGTGCCAAATGAACTATCTTTCTGGAAGTGTTGCTGAATTAGATTTCCAGAAACACCTATTCCATCATACTTAGTTATTTCAAGTAGGGAATTATCGTTAGATACCTGGGCGTGATAGCAAGGCGCAAGTACTAGAGCTTTACTACTATTTTTTGTGACAATTCCACCAGTAGAAGTGAGCAGAACGAAAACCAAAATTCCAACGACTACGATTAACGAGCGTTTCATTTATTTAGATAGACAACCAACACCGCACCAACGAAGTGTGAAACAAATGCCGCCGCAGTTAGGGCATGAAATAATTCATGAAAGCCAAACCAGTTAATAGAAATATTTGGTTTCTTAATTGCATAAATAATTCCGCCAGCGGTATAAAAAATTCCTCCGAGCAAAACCAATGAGAAGACTGCAACGCCACCGGTCTGCCAGAATGTTGGCAAGAAAAATACTGCGGCCCAACCAAGAGCAATATATAGAGGTACATAAACCCAACGTGGGGCGCTAAGCCAGAGAATTCGAATTAGCGCGGTCAAGATTGCCCCGCCCCAAACGCAAGAGAGCAGAATGATGGCTTGGCTCTTATCTAATAGGTATACCGAGAATGGGGTATAGGTTCCTGCGATTAAAATCGGGATATTTGCATGGTCGATTCGGCGCCAAAGAGCCCGATATTTCTCCTGCCATTTGACCCGGTGGTAAAGGGCGCTGCAGGTGAAGAGGGTTACGGCTGTGAGCGTGAAGATTCCGAGGGTAATTCGGCCCTGAAGCCGTTCGGCCGTAGTAATAAGGACTAATCCGGCCACCAGCGAGACCGGGGACATGATCAGGTGGATCAAACCCCGCCCTTTAGGTTTGGGAAGGTGGGGTTTTTCCGTCAAATTCATGCCTTAACCTTCCCTTAAAAGTGCCGGGGTGGGGTAAAAACCCTCGGCGTGTCGGATTTAGGATTTCCCCTTCTTTCTGGGGTCGGAGGAGTAAAACCCGTTTTGACCGTTTGAGCCTGTCGAGGTTACTATTCGCGTCTGCTCTTTTTTGGATTGAGCGCTTGTAACCGTCTGCAATAACTTGAAAAAGTAATTGTCGAAATTTACGAAGTTGGGTCAACACACCCGACCGCGTGGGTCGAGAAACAAACGGAAATAAACGCATAAAACAAAATTGAAACGCAGTAATGAACGGAGAAGAAGTGCCAACAATTCAGCAGCTGGTCCGTAAGGGTCGCGCAGAAAAGACAACCAAGACGAGCACGCCTGCACTTAAAGGTAGTCCGCAACGTCGTGGTGTTTGTACTCGTGTTTACACAACAACTCCTAAGAAGCCAAACTCTGCGCTTCGTAAAGTTGCACGTGTACGTCTTACAAGTGGCATGGAAGTAACTGCATACATTCCTGGTGAGGGACATAACTTGCAAGAGCACTCAATCGTTCTTGTTCGCGGTGGCCGTGTTAAAGATCTTCCAGGTGTTCGTTACAAAATCGTTCGCGGATCTCTAGATACTCAAGGCGTTAAAGATCGTAAGCAATCACGTAGCCGTTATGGTGCAAAGAGAGAGAAGAAGTAATGCCACGTAAAGGTCCCGTTACTAAGCGCCCAGTTGTTGCAGATCCTGTTTACAACTCACCTGTTGTTACTGCGCTAATTAATAAAATTTTATTGCACGGCAAGCGTTCAACTGCTGAAGCAATTGTTTACCAAGCTCTTGAAGGATGTCGCGAAAAGACTGGTGGAACTGACCCAGTAATTACTTTGAAGCGCGCACTAGATAACATCCGCCCAACACTTGAAGTTAAGTCCCGCCGCGTTGGTGGAGCTACTTACCAAGTTCCAATGGAAGTTAAAGCAGGACGTGCAACAACTCTCGCACTTCGTTGGGTAATTGATTACTCACGTCAACGTCGCGAAAAGTCAATGGCAGAACGACTACAGAACGAACTTTTAGATGCATCAAATGGCCTAGGCGCGGCAGTTAAGAAGCGCGAAGACACTCACAAGATGGCAGAAGCTAACAAGGCTTTCGCTCACTACCGCTGGTAAATCCAGAAAATTATTTAAGAATCTAGTAATCAGAAAACTATAAGGAGGTTCGAAAAGTGGCCGTAGAAACAGCAATCGACCTAGCCAAGGTTCGCAACATCGGAATCATGGCGCACATCGACGCGGGTAAAACCACGACTACTGAGCGCATCCTTTTCTACACTGGTATCAACTACAAGATCGGTGAAGTTCATGATGGCGGCGCAACCATGGACTGGATGGAGCAAGAGCAAGAGCGCGGAATCACTATTACATCTGCTGCAACAACATGTGTTTGGAAAGACCACCTAATTAACATTATTGATACACCTGGCCACGTTGACTTCACTGTTGAAGTAGAACGTTCACTTCGTGTACTAGATGGCGCAGTCTGCGTATTCGACGGCGTTGCTGGCGTAGAGCCACAATCAGAAACAGTTTGGCGTCAAGCAGATCGTTACAACGTTCCACGTATCTGTTTCGTAAATAAGCTAGACCGTACTGGTGCATCATTCCAACGTTGCGTGGACATGATCGGTACTCGTCTAAATGCAACCGCACTTGTTCTACAACTCCCAATCGGTTCTGAAGGTGACTTCAGTGGAGTTATCGACCTGATCGCAATGAAGGCACTTGTCTGGCCTGGCGAAACTAAAAAGGGCGAAGATTATGAAATCGAAGAAATCCCAGCAGCAATGTTGGAAGAAGCAAAGACTGCTCGTCACAACATGCTAGAAACTCTTGCAGATGCTGATGATGCAATCATGGAGAAGTACCTAGAAGGTATTGAACTCTCAGATGACGAGATTATTGCTGGTATCCGTCGTGCAACTCTTGGCGACAAGTTGACTCCTGTTCTTACAGGTTCTGCTTTCAAGAACAAGGGCGTTCAACCAATGCTCGATGCTGTAAACCGCTACCTTCCAAGTCCACTTGATATCAAGGCAATTATTGGTCACAAGATGGGCGATCCTGAGGTAGAAGTAGAACGTCAACCTGCTGATTCAGAACCATTCTCAGCTCTTGCATTCAAGATCATGTCTGATCCACACCTTGGAAAATTAACCTTCGTTCGTATTTACTCTGGTCGTCTAGATACCGGAACTGCAATCCTTAACTCAACAAAAGATAATAAGGAACGTATCGGAAAGATTTACCAGATGCACGCAAATAAGCGTGAAGAGAAAGATTCAGCTGGCGCAGGAATGATCATCGCAGTTATGGGTCTTAAGAACACCACAACAGGTGACACTCTCTGCGATCCAGATAAGCCAGTAATTCTTGAATCTATGGATTTCCCCGCACCCGTTATCTCGGTTGCAATCGAACCAAAGACAAAGGCTGACCAAGAAAAACTTGGAATTGCTATTCAACGTCTTGCTGAAGAAGATCCAACATTCCACGTTAAGTCAGATGAAGAGACCGGCCAAACAATCATCTCCGGTATGGGCGAGCTTCACCTAGAAATTCTTGTAGACCGGATGCGCCGCGAATTCAAAGTGGAAGCAAATGTTGGTAAGCCACAAGTTGCTTACCGCGAAACTCTTCGCAAGCCAGTTGATCGCTACGACTACACCCACAAGAAGCAATCTGGTGGTTCAGGTCAATTCGCTAAGGTTCAAATTGCAATCGAACCACTTCCAACTGGAAGCGAAAATACTTACGAATTCGTAAACAAGATCACCGGTGGTCGCATCCCTAAGGAATACATTCCTTCAGTTGATGTCGGCTGTAAAGAAGGAATGCAGAACGGTCCACTAGCTGGTTATCCACTAGTTGATGTTCGCGTAACACTTCTCGACGGCGCTTACCACGATGTTGACTCATCAGAACTTGCATTCAAGATTGCAGGGCTACAAGCATTTAGAGAAGCATCTCGACTAGCAGGACCAGTAATTCTGGAGCCAGTTATGTCAGTTGAAGTAATCACACCAGAGGATTTCATGGGCGATGTCATCGGCGATCTCAACTCTCGTCGCGGACAAATTCAATCCATGGATGAGCGTTCAGGCGCTCGTATTGTCAAAGCTGTTGTTCCGCTATCTGAGATGTTCGGCTACGTCGGAGATCTTCGAAGCAGAACACAGGGTCGCGCAAGCTACAGCATGCAATTTGATTCGTATGCCGAGGTTCCAGCCGCGGTCGCGAAGGAAATCATCGCAAAGGTTCGTGGCGAGTAATCGCTTCTAATAGATGCGAGTAATTGCGAATCGGCAAACGAAAACAACCAAACTAACAAACTAAAAGAACCAACAGGAGGAAAAAGTGGCAAAGGCAAAGTTCGAGCGGAATAAGCCGCACGTAAACATTGGCACAATCGGTCACATCGATCACGGTAAGACCACTCTTACTGCTGCGATCTCAAAGGTACTTCACGATAAGTTCCCTGATGTAAACCCATTCACACCATTCGATCAGATCGATAAGGCGCCAGAAGAGCGCGCACGCGGTATAACAATTTCTATCGCGCACATTGAGTACCAAACAGAATCACGTCACTACGCACACGTTGACTGCCCAGGCCACGCCGACTACATCAAGAACATGATTACCGGTGCTGCTCAAATGGACGGTGCAATTCTTGTAGTTGCTGCAACTGATGGACCAATGCCACAAACTAAGGAGCACGTACTACTTGCTCGTCAGGTTGGCGTTCCATCAATCGTTGTTGCTCTAAACAAGTCAGACATGGTTGACGATGAAGAAATTCTTGAACTAGTTGAAATGGAAGTTCGTGAACTTCTTAGCAAGTACGAATTCCCAGGCGATGACACACCAATCGTTCGCATCTCTGCTCTTAAGGCTCTCGAAGGAGATGCCAAGTGGTCGGAATCAATCATGGAGCTAATGGCAGCTGTTGACAGCTTTATTCCTCAGCCTGTTCGCGAAGTTGATAAGCCATTCTTGATGCCAGTAGAAGACGTTTTCACAATCACAGGTCGTGGAACTGTTGTAACTGGTCGTATCGAGCGCGGAATCGTTAAGGTCAACGAAGAAGTTGAAATCGTTGGTATCCGTCCAGATTCACAGAAGACAACCGTTACCGGTGTCGAAATGTTCCGCAAGCTTCTTGACGAAGGTCAAGCTGGCGAGAACGTTGGACTTCTTCTTCGTGGAACAAAGCGTGAAGATGTAGAGCGTGGCCAGGTTGTTTGCAAGCCAGGCACAATCACACCTCACACTGAATTCTCTGCGAATGCTTACATCCTTTCAAAGGATGAAGGCGGACGTCACACACCATTCTTCAATAACTATCGTCCACAGTTCTACTTCCGTACAACTGACGTAACAGGAATCGTAACTCTTCCATCAGGAACAGAAATGGTTATGCCTGGCGATAACACTGAAATGGCTGTAGTTCTTATTCAACCAATCGCTATGGAAGAAGGCCTACGTTTCGCTATCCGCGAAGGTGGTCGCACCGTAGGAGCAGGTCGAGTAACAAAGATCCTCAAGTAATAAATTGTTTTGATGGTTGGCCTCGAACGGGGCCAACCGTTAAACAAGTAGTAAAAATAGTTTTTTAAGAAGCAGTTTAGATAAAAAGGAGAAGCAAATGGCGGGACAAAAGATCCGCATTCGGCTTAAGGCGTACGACCACGAAGTGATCGACACATCTGCGAAGAAAATCGTAGAAACTGTTGAACGCACCGGGGCTACAGTCGCAGGCCCAGTTCCACTGCCAACAGAGAAGAACACATTTTGTGTTATTCGCTCTCCTCACAAATACAAAGATAGCCGCGAGCACTTCGAGATGCGCACACATAAGCGCCTAATTGACATCATCGACCCAACTCCTAAAACAGTTGACTCATTGATGCGTCTTGATCTCCCTGCCGGCGTTGACATTGAAATAAAGCTATAAGGGGATATGAAAAATGGCTAACGGCAAAACTATTCAATCCCAGGGCTCTGCGGTAAAAGGCATCCTCGGCAAGAAGCTTGGTATGACCCAAGTCTTCGATGCCAACAATAAAATTGTTCCAGTAACAGTTGTTGAAGCTGGTCCATGTGTTGTTACACAAATTCGCACAATCGAAAACGATGGTTACACAGCTGTGCAACTAGCTTTCGGTGCAGTTGATCCTCGCAAAGTTACAAAGCCAGAAGCTGGCCACTTTGCAAAGGCTGGCGTAACTCCACGTTCTGACGTTGCTGAACTTCGCACATCAGATACATCTACTTACACAGTCGGTCAAGAACTTCGCGCAGATGTATTTGCTGCTGGCGAGATAGTTGATGCAACTGGAACTTCACGCGGTAAAGGTTCTGCTGGTGTTATGAAGCGCCACGGATTCTCTGGTATCGGAGCATCACACGGTGTTGACCGTAAGCACCGGATGCCAGGTTCAATCGGTAACCGAACAACACCAGGTCGCGTATTCCGCGGTAAGAAAATGATGGGTCGCATGGGTGTTGACACGATTACAACTCAAAATCTTCTTGTTCATTCAGTTGATGCCGAGAAATCACTCCTCCTAATCAAGGGTGCAATTCCTGGTCCAACTGGTTCAATCGTCTTCGTCCGTTCAGCGGCCAAGATGGCAACTTCTGAAACGGCAGGTGCATAATCCCATGTCTCTCAAAGTAGATATTAAGAGCGCAGCTGGAAAGGTGACTGGAAGCATTGATCTGCCTGCAGCAACTTTCGATGTGCAGACTAATGTCCCACTAATTCACCAAGTAGTTGTAGCGCAACTTGCTGCTGCACGCGCGGGCACTGCAAAGACAAAGAACCGCGGTGAAGTAAGTGGTACAGGTAAGAAGCCTTTCAAGCAGAAGGGCACAGGTCGCGCCCGTCAAGGTTCCGTCCGTGCACCTTTGCAACGTCACGGTGGAGTTTCACATGGACCAGTTCCACGTTCATATGATCAACGCACACCAAAGAAGATGATTGCTGCAGCGCTTAAGGGCGTTCTATCTGATCGTCAACGCGAAGATCGCATTCACGTAATTGATGCAATTGTTGATACATCTATTACAACTTCCACAAAGGGTGCAATTTCAGCAGTTCGCCAATTCTCAGATCGTAAGAATGTTCTAGTTGTTCTTGCTCGCACCGAAGATACAGCTTGGCGTTCACTTCGTAACGCAGATGACATGCACCTAATCGTGAATGATCAACTAAATGCTTACGACGTTCTAGTTAGTGATGACATTGTTTTCACGGAAACTGCGATTCGCGAATTTATTACTGGATCTAATAAGCCAGCAACAGCTGTTGCCCGAGAGAGCGAAATTGAGGTCTCAGCATGAAGGACTACCGCGAGATTCTCCTAGCACCTGTTGTCTCTGAAAAGTCTTACGGACTTTTGGATGAGAACAAGTACACATTCTTAGTTGATCCACGTGCTAACAAGACTGAAATCAAGATTGCAGTCGAGAAAGTATTTGGAGTAAAAGTTCTGAGCGTAAACACCATGAACCGCGAAGGTAAGCGCAAGCGCACCAAGGTTGGTTTTGGAAAACGCAATGATACAAAGCGTGCGATCGTGCACGTTGCCGCCGGTGACCGCATCGACATCTTCGGAGGTCCAGTTTCCTAAGGGGACTGGATTAGAAGAAGAAGAGGACTGATAAAAAATGGCACTTCGTAAACTCAAGCCGACCACTCCTGGTCAACGCGGCGCAAGCGTTCCTGATTTTAAAGAGATCACACGCACAACTCCTGAGAAGTCATTGGTTCGCCCAATTCACTCAAAGGGTGGACGTAACGCAAGTGGAAAGATCACAACTCGTCACCAAGGTGGCGGACACAAGCGCGCTTACCGTCTAATCGATTTCCTACGTAACGATAAAGATGGCATCCCAGCAAAGGTTGCTCATATCGAATACGACCCAAACCGCACAGCTCGTATTGCGCTTCTGCATTACGCAGATGGCGAGAAGCGTTACATCATTGCCCCAAATAAGTTGATCCAAGGCGATGCGATCGAAAATGGTCCAGCAGCAGATATCAAGCCTGGAAATAACTTGCCACTTCGTAATATTCCAGTTGGAACAATGATTCACGCAATTGAACTTCGCCCAGGTGGCGGAGCAAAGATTGCTCGTTCTGCAGGCGCATCAGTTCAACTTGCTGCTAAAGAAGGTCCATATGCACAATTGCGTATGCCATCTGGAGAAATTCGCAACGTTGATGTTCGTTGCCGCGCAACTGTTGGTGAAGTTGGAAACGCAGAACAATCGAATATTAATTATGGAAAAGCAGGCCGTAAGCGTTGGCTCGGAATTCGCCCAACGGTTCGCGGTGTTGTTATGAACCCTGTTGACCACCCACACGGTGGTGGTGAAGGTAAAACTTCTGGTGGACGTCACCCAGTTTCACCTTGGGGTCAGCCGGAAGGCCGAACTCGCAAGAAAAAAACGAGTGACCAAATGATTGTCCGCCGTCGCAAGTCGAACAAGAAACGATAAGGAGCCTTACAAATGCCACGTAGTTTAAAAAAGGGTCCATTCGTGGACGGTCACCTTGTGAAGAAGGTGGATGCTCAGAATGCAGCGAATACCAAGAACGTTATTAAGACTTGGTCACGCCGCTCAATGATCACTCCTTCAATGATTGGTCACACCATCGCAGTACATGATGGTCGCAAGCACGTTCCAGTTTTCATTACAGATGCCATGATCGGTCACAAGCTCGGTGAATTTTCACCAACTCGTACCTTCAGAGGACACGTTAAGACGGATGCGAGGGCTGCTCGTGGCTAAAACTGCTAATACGGATGCTTTCGTTGCGCGCGCGGTTCTTCGCGAAACCCGTACAACTCCACAGAAGGCACGTCGCGTTGTGAACATCGTTCGCGGTGAACGCGCAGACACTGCTCTAACAACTTTAAAGTTTGCTAACCAGGAAATCGCTGGCGAGCTTTACACACTTCTTGCATCAGCTGTTGCAAATGCAAAGCAGAAGAATCCATCACTACGTGATGCTTCAGAACTTTGGGTTGCAGAAGCGCTAGTTGACGAAGGTTTCACTTTGAAGCGTTTTCGTCCACGTGCACAAGGTCGCGGATTCACAATTCGCAAGCGCACATCAACAATCACTTTTGTAGTTTCAGATGATCGCAATTACCGATCAAATGGAACACGCAAAGTTGTAAAGCATGCTCCTGTTGTTGAAAAAGTTGTTAAGGAAGCTGCAGTAGTTGCAACAGAGCTTCCAGCTCCAGCAGTTGCTAAGAAAGCAGCAGCCAAAAAGGCTCCTGCAAAGAGAGCCCCTGCTAAAAAAGCAATTTCTGAAGTCCAAACAGCTAACGAAGGGAAGGCCGAATAAATGGGTCAAAAAGTAAATCCACACGGCTTTCGCCTTGGTATCACAACTGAATTCAAATCACGTTGGTATGCCGAAAAGTTATATAAGGATTATATAAAAGAAGATATTGAAATCCGTCGCACAATGTCTAAGGGCATGGAGCGCGCTGGTGTTTCACATATCGAAATCGAACGTACTCGTGAACGCGTACGTATCGATCTACATACTGCTCGTCCGGGAATTGTTATCGGCCGTCGTGGTACTGAAGCCGACAAGATTCGCGAGAAACTTGAGAAGTTAACTGGCAAGCAAGTACAACTAAATATTCTTGAAGTTAAGAATCCAGAGATAAATGCTCAACTAGTTGCGCAAGGAATTGCAGAACAACTAGCAGCGCGTGTTTCTTTCCGTCGTGCGATGCGTAAGTCAATGCAGACCGCGCTAAAAGCTGGCGCTCAAGGTATTCGTGTTCAATGTGGTGGACGTCTTGGTGGCGCAGAAATGTCTCGCTCAGAGTTTTACCGCGAAGGTCGCGTACCTCTTCACACACTTCGCGCAGATATCGATTACGGATTCTACGAAGCACATACGACTTTCGGTCGTTTGGGTGTAAAGGTTTGGATCTATAAGGGCGAAGTTATTGAATCTCGCGCAGAACGCGCAGCATCTGCACTTGCAGCGGCTCGGGCACCAAAACCATCTCGCGGTGGTTCACGTGCACCTCGCGCACCTCGCGGTGAAGTAACTACTTCAACCGTTGAATCTCGCGCTGCAGAAGCCGCAACTCCTGTCGCAACAGCTCCAGTAGTGGCAGAAGCTCCGGCAGAAGGAGGCGAGGCTTAAAAATGTTAATTCCACGCAAAGTTAAGCACCGTAAGCAACACCACCCAAAGCGCGGTGGCAAGTCAAAGGGCGGAACTGTTGTTGCATTTGGCGACTTCGGTATTCAAGCTTTAGAACCTGCTTACGTAACTAACCGCCAAATTGAAGCTGCACGTATTGCTATGACTCGTCATATCAAGCGCGGTGGAAAAGTTTGGATAAACATTTACCCAGATCGTCCACTTACAAAGAAGCCAGCTGAAACTCGTATGGGTTCCGGTAAAGGTTCTCCAGAGTGGTGGATTGCAAATGTAAAGCCAGGTCGCGTTATGTTTGAAATCTCTGGTGTAACTGAAGATATCGCTACCGAGGCAATGACTCGTGCGATTCACAAGCTTCCAATGAAGTGCCGAGTAGTTCGTCGTGAGGAGTTCTAATGGCAAATATCGTTACAACTGAAGAGCTACGTGCTCTTGCGAGCGAAGAACTTGCTACTAAGTTGCGTGAATCTAAGGAAGAACTTTTCAACCTTCGATTCCAAGCAGCTACCGGCCAACTCGAGAGCCACGGTCGTCTGACTGCGGTTCGTAAAGAAATTGCGCGGATTTACACAATCTTGCGTGAACGTGAATTAGGAATTGGAGGCGCAGCATGACATCTTCAAATATTTCCAATACTGAAGAAGCTCGTGGCTTCCGTAAGACTCGCGAAGGCATCGTAACTTCAGACAAGATGGATAAGACTGTCGTTGTTGAAATTAAGAATCAGGTCAAGCATGCCATGTACTCAAAGGTTATGACTCGTACTCATAAGTTGAAGGCACATGACGAGAACAACAGCGCCGGAATTGGCGATCGCGTTCTCTTGATGGAGACACGTCCGCTATCTGCTACAAAGCGTTGGCGCGTTGTTGAAATTATTGAGAAGGCTAAGTAAGGGGAGACTGAAAAATGATTCAACAAGAATCCAGACTTCGAGTCGCGGATAACACCGGTGCAAAGGAACTCCTTTGTATTCGTGTTCTCGGTGGTTCCTCACGACGCTACGCCGGAATCGGCGACATCATTGTTTGCACTGTTAAAGATGCAATCCCAGGCGGTCAAGTAAAGAAGGGTGAGGTCGTAAAGGCCGTCATCGTTCGTACCGTTAAAGAGAATCGTCGTCCAGATGGTTCATATATCAAGTTTGATGAGAATGCAGCAGTCATCCTAAAAGCGGATGGCGAACCACGCGGCACTCGTATCTTCGGACCAGTTGCTCGCGAACTTCGCGACAAGAAGTTCATGAAGATTATTTCCCTTGCTCCGGAGGTGCTATAAAAAATGGCAAAGCTTTTGAAACTTAAGAAGGGCGATGAAGTCCTTGTTATTGCCGGGAAAGATAGAGGCGTAACTGGAAAGATTCTTGAAGTAGACAAGGCGAAATCTCGCGTTCTTGTCGAAGGTGTTGCTCGCGTAAAGCGCCACACCCAAGAGACAACCAGCGAACGCGGCGTAAAAGTTGGCGGAATCCTAACCGTTGAATCAGCAATCCACATTTCAAATGTGATGTTGGTTGATGGCGATGGAAAAGCAACTCGCAGCGGTTCTCGCAAAGATGAAAATGGCAAGAATATTCGCATCTCTCGCCGCACAGGAAAGGATCTGTAATGAGTACTTCTACTGCACCTCGTCTAAAGACGCGCTATGCAACAGAGATCAAGCCAGCTCTAAAAACTAAGTTTGCTTACAAGAATGTAATGCAGATTCCAACCCTCACAAAGGTAATTGTGAATATGGGTGTTGGTGAAGCAGCTCGTGATTCAAAGCTAATCGAAGGCGCAATCCGTGACATCACAATCATCACAGGACAGAAGCCACAAGTTACTAAGTCACGTAAATCAATTGCTCAGTTCAAGTTGCGTGAAGGTATGCCAATTGGCTGCCACGTAACACTTCGCAATGATCGTATGTGGGAGTTCACAGATCGTCTGCTATCGATCGCACTTCCTCGTATTCGCGACTTCCGCGGTTTATCTCCAAAGCAATTTGATGGAAATGGAAACTACACATTCGGTCTTACCGAACAGAACGTTTTCCCAGAAATCGAACAGGACAAGATCGATCGCACCCGCGGTATGGATATCACTTTCGTAACTACTGCCAAGAATGATGAAGAGGGTCGCGAATTACTTCGTGCACTCGGCTTCCCATTCAAGGAAAACTAAGAGAGGCGCCAAATGGCAAAGACATCACTTAAGGTCAAAGCAGCACGCAAACCTAAGTTCAAGGTGCGCGGCTACACACGTTGCCAACGTTGTGGACGTCCTCACGCGGTCTACCAAAAATTTGGTATCTGCCGTATCTGTTTCCGCGAAATGGCACACCGTGGCGAACTTCCAGGCATTACTAAGGCTTCTTGGTAAGTGACTGGTAAGGCATAAGCAATACATCCAATTTTTTATCCCAACTAGTAACTACGGGACAGGTCCACTCCTTAAATTAAGGAATCCGGAAACCGGCTCGAGAAAGGCCAGAGGCCAAGAATGACAATGACAGATCCGATCGCGGACATGCTTGCACGTCTGCGCAATGCGAACTCTGCCTACCACCAAGAGGTATCAATGCCCTCTTCTTCGGTAAAGGTTCGTATTGCAGAAATCCTTAAGCAAGAGGGTTTCATCGCAGGCTTTAAGGTAGAGAATTCAGCTACTGGTTTTGGAAAGACGCTAACAATCGATTTGAAGTTCGGTGCAAACCGCGAACGTTCAATTGCTGGTCTGCGTCGGGTTTCTAAGCCAGGTTTACGTGTTTACGCAAAGTCAACAGCGCTTCCTAAAGTGCTTGGTGGACTAGGCGTTGCAATCATCTCCACTTCATCAGGTCTTCTAACTGATAAAGCGGCTAACAAGCAAGGTGTAGGCGGAGAAGTTCTCGCCTACGTGTGGTGATCTAAATGTCACGTATCGGTCGTAGCCCAATCACAGTTCCATCTGGCGTTGAAGTTTTAATCGCTGGTTCATCAGTAACAGTTAAGGGACCTAAGGGTTCATTAACTCATGTTATGGCAGAACCAATTGCAATTTCCCAAGAAGGAACAACACTTACTCTTACTCGCCCTGATGATGGACGTTCAGCTCGTTCACTTCACGGCCTATCACGCACTTTGGTTTCAAACTTAATCGAAGGCGTTACAAATGGTTATTCCAAGTCAATCACCATTGTTGGTGTTGGTTATCGCGTTGCTGAAAAGGGTAAGGGACTTGAGTTCCAACTCGGTTACAGCCACTCAATCGATTTCCCAGCTCCAGAAGGAATTACATTCAAAGTTGAATCACCAACTCGTTTCCATATCTCTGGAATCGATAAGCAGTTAGTTGGAGAAGTAACTGCAAAGATTCAAAAGCTTCGCAAATCTGATCCTTATAAGGGTAAGGGTCTGCATTTGGATGGACAACGTATCCGCCGCAAGCAAGGAAAGACAGGTAAGAAGTAATGGCAATCGGTGTAAAAGTCGCTAAGGGCTCCTCTCAGAAGGCACGCGCCCGTCGTCACTTCCGTGTTCGCAAGAAGATTGCTGGCACAACTGCTCGTCCACGTCTTGTGGTCTCACGTTCTACTCGCCATCTCTTCGTGCAGATTGTTGATGATTCAATTGGTCAAACAATTGTCTCTGCATCAACCATGGAAGATGCGCTACGCAAAGATTCTTCAAGTGATAAGTCTGCAAAGGCGAAAATTCTTGGGCAATTAATTGCAGAACGTGCTAAAGAAAAAGCAATTACTACAGTGGTCTTTGACCGCGGTGGAAATAAATACCACGGTCGTGTAGCTGCTCTTGCAGATGCTGCGCGCGCTAGCGGATTGGAATTCTAATGGCCACTACTCCTACTACTTCAGATACTTCACGCGATCCACGCGCTGGCGGCAAAGGCCAGGGTGGTCAAGGCGGAGGTCGCCCGGAACGTCGCGGTCGCGATGGTGGACCAGAGAAAGAGAAGTCTCCTTACACAGAACGCGTTGTATTCATCAACCGCGTATCAAAGGTTGTAAAGGGTGGACGTCGTTTCTCATTCACAGCGCTTGTCGTTGTTGGTGACCAGAATGGAACTGTTGGAATCGGTTATGGAAAAGCAAAAGAAGTTCCACAAGCGATTGCAAAGGCCGTTGAAGAAGCGAAGAAATCATTCTTTAAAGTCCCTCGTCTTTACGGAACAATTCCACATCCTGTTCAAGGTGAGAAAGCTGCCGGCGTAGTTCTACTTCGTCCAGCATCTCCCGGAACTGGAGTTATCGCGGGCGGACCAGTTCGTGCCGTATTGGAATGTGCCGGAATTACAGATGTTCTTACCAAGTCACTTGGATCAAATAATCCAATCAACATGGTTCATGCAACTGTTGTAGCGCTAAAAGCTTTGGAACATCCAAATGCAATTGCTGCACGACGTGGCCGTCCATTAGAAGATGTTGCACCAGCAGCAATTGCTCGTGCCGTAGCAGCATCGGTAGGTGCATAATGCCTCGTTTAAAAGTTACGCAATTACGTTCAAAGGTTGGCGGTCGTCCAGAACACCGCGAAACTTTGCGTTCACTAGGTCTAAAAAGAATCGGTGATGTTGTGGTTAAGGAAGATCGTCCGGAAATTCGCGGAATGGTCGTTGCTGTTCGCCACCTCGTCAAGGTTGAGGAGGTTGAATAACAATGGTGCTTAAAGTCCATCATCTTCGCCCAGCTCCAGGAGCTAAGAAGTCACGTACTCGTAAGGGTCGCGGAGAAGCTTCAAAGGGTAAGACTGCAGGTCGCGGTGGTAAAGGAACACGTGCCCGTAACAAGGTTCGTGCCGGTTTCGAAGGTGGTCAACTACCTCTCGTAATGCGCCTTCCAAAACTTCGTGGTTTCAAAAACCCAGAGCGCACTGAATATCAGCCAGTAAACGTTTCAACAATCAATGCACTCTATCCAAAGGGTGGCGCTGTCACTGTTGCGGATCTAATTGCAAAGGGCGCTGTTCGTGATGGCTATCCAATTAAGGTTCTAGGCAATGGCGAAATTTCAGTGAAGGTAACTGTCGAGGCGCATGCCTTTTCATCATCAGCATCTGAGAAGATTGCCGCTGCTGGCGGATCAGCAAAGAAACTCTAAATCCAAAAAGATTTAATTTAGTTAGAAGGAGAAGATCGTGCTCTCAGCATTTGGTAAGGCGTTTAAGACGCCAGATCTGCGTAGAAAGATCTTCTTTACTCTTGCCATCATGGGCTTGTTTCGTTTTGGTTCGATTGTTCCAACACCAGGAGTTTCTTATAAGAATGTTCAGACTTGTTTAGATCAAGCCAATAACGGCGGTCTCTTCGGTCTGATCAACTTATTCTCTGGTGGAGCACTTCTTCACTTATCTGTCTTCGCTCTTGGCATCATGCCTTACATCACGAGCTCGATTATCGTTCAACTTTTGACTGTAGTAATTCCACGTTTCGAAGCACTTAAGGCTGAGGGACAATCTGGAACAGCAACGCTTACTCAATACACACGTTACTTAACTGTAGGACTCTCTATTTTGCAATCAACTGGTTTAATCGCAGTAGCAAGAACTCCAGGACGTTTATTTAATGGTTGTTCTTACCCAATCATCCCAGACACAACATGGCCACGTATTATGACAATGGTCTTCGTTATGACTGCTGGTACCGCGGTAATTATGTGGCTTGGTGAATTAATTACTGACCGCGGTGTTGGTAACGGTATGTCAATCCTAATCTTTACATCAATTGCAGCCCAATTCCCAACTCAACTCTGGTCAATCAAACTTCAAAAGGGTTTGTTTGCATTTATATTCGTAACAGCAGTCGGAGTTCTAGTAGTTGCAGCAGTTGTATTCGTAGAACAAGCACAACGTCGAATTCCAGTTCAATATGCAAAGCGTCAAGTTGGTCGCCAGTCATACGGCGGAACCAGCACATACATTCCTATTAAGGTGAATCAAGCTGGCGTTATTCCAGTTATTTTCGCCTCTTCACTTCTCTATATCCCATCTTTGATTGTGAACTTCTCTGGAAGCTCTGCGAAGTGGGCTGTTTGGATTCAACAGAATCTTGTCAAAGGCGATCACCCAATTTACATAATCGCTTATTCAGCGATGATTATTTTCTTTACATATTTCTATGTTGCAATAACCTTCAATCCAGATGAAGTTGCAGAAAATATGAAGAAGTACGGTGGCTTTATTCCAGGTATTCGTGCTGGGCGTCCAACATCAGAGTATTTGCAATATGTTCTCTCTCGCATTACAGCGCCAGGTGCTCTCTACCTTGCCTTAATTGCGATTATTCCAATCGGTGCGCTGATCTTGTTCAACGCAACTGGAAACTTCCCATTCGGCGGAACTGCAATCTTGATTGTGGTTGGCGTTGGTCTTGATACTGCAAAGCAGATTGAGTCACAGCTACAACAACGTTCATACGAGGGATTCCTTAAGTAATGCGCTTAATCCTGGTAGGTCCACCAGGTGCGGGCAAAGGAACACAAGCAGTTCAACTCTCGCATCATTTTTCAATTCCTCATATCTCAACTGGAGATATCTTTCGCCTCAACATAAAGGGTGAAACAAAACTTGGCTTACTTGCTAAATCTTTTATGGATGCCGGAAATCTTGTTCCTGACTCTGTAACAAATGACATGGTCGCAGATCGCTTAACTCATGATGATGCAAAGAGTGGATTTCTTCTTGATGGCTATCCAAGAAATATTGAACAGGCGGATTTCCTAAAGGGTGTTTTAGAAAAAGCTGGTACTCCTTTAGATGCGGTACTTGAATTTAAATTAGAGAGCGCCGAAATCATTAAGCGTTTATCCGGCCGCAGAGTTTGTCGTGACTGTGGGGCTAATTCACATACGATTTTCAATCCGCCAAAAGTTTCTGGTGTCTGTGATGAATGTGGTGGCGAGCTTTATCACCGCAAGGATGATGATGAAGATGTTATTACTCACCGGCTAGAGGTTTACGCTGAACAGACTGAGCCGATCATTAGTTATTACCAGAGCACTGAATTACTTAAAACTATTTCTGCTGTCGGTGAAGTTTCTGAGATCGCAGCCCGCGCAATCGCAGCCCTTAAGTAGCAACCATGGCAATTCAAATTAAGACTCTCGATCAGTTAAAAGTTATGCGCAAGGCTGGGCTAGTTGTAGGGCAAACACTTGGGTTAATACGAGAAGCAATCGTGCCAGGAATAACAACAAATGATTTGAATCAAATTGCAATAAGGAATTTAGCTGCGAATAACGCCAAATCGAACTTTCTAAATTACAACGGCTTTCCTGCGGTAATTTGCGCATCTATTAATGACGAAATCGTTCATGGAATTCCAAATAATCGTCCAATAGAAGATGGCGATATTGTTTCAATAGATTTTGGTGCAATTATTGATGGCTGGCATGGGGATGCAGCTTTCTCTGTCATTGCCGGAACCAAAAATTTAGATGATCAGAAACTTCTTGATACCTGCGAAGAGTCAATGTGGCGGGGGATAGCTGCAGGAAAAGCCGGCGCAAATCTAACTGATATCTCATTTGCAATTGAAGATTACATTCGCTCCCAAGGTAAGTATGGAATTTTGCGTGAATATGGTGGTCATGGAATTGGCACTGAGATGCATCAAGAGCCGCATGTATTAAATTTTGGCGCCGCTGGAATGGGCCCGGAATTAAAACCAGGGATCGCACTTGCTATCGAGCCAATGATTACAAGAGGCTCATCTAAAACTAAAGTGTTGGCAGATGAGTGGACCGTTGTTTCACAAGATAGATCACGTGGTGCTCACTTCGAACATTCATTTGCAATCCTTGAAGATGGTAAGCCCTTCGTTTTAACCGCTATTGATGGTGGACGGGAAAAACTCGCCTCACTTGAGATTGAAATCTCTAATTTACTTTAATTTCCAGACCATCAATCCAAACGTTTTTTATTACAACCTCATAGGCCTCAAAAGGGCTCTTATCTAAAATTAGAAAATTTGCTCGCATGCCAGGCTCGAGCTTTCCAATTTCATTCTCACTAAATAATTGATAGGCCGAGTTAGCCGTGTAGGCAGTTAACGATTCCTCAAGTGTTATTGCCTCATTTATATTCCAGGCTTCACCAGAAGTCCCAGGAATTTTGCGAAGAACTGGGATAAATATCGCATCAATCGGTTTATGGCTTGTGACCGGCCAATCACTTCCAAAACTAATTCTGGTCTCTAGATCTAGGAGAGTGCGAAGTTGATATTGCCTATTATTTCGCTCGCTACCAATACGTGGCTCAATTAGCTCTTTATTCATTGGATCCAGGTAAGTCCAAAGTGGTTGGAAATTGGCGATTATGTCGAGCTCTTTAAAGCGAGCTAAATCCGTTGGTGCAATTAATTGGGCGTGAACAATTACCGGGCGGCGATCCCATTTCGGATTGGTTTTAAACATTTCTTTAATTGCATTTAGCGATTGATTTATTGCGCTATCACCAATTGCATGAACATGCACTTGGAAGTTAAGTAAGTCATAGGCACTTATTGCAGCAAGTAGATTTTCATTCTCCCAAATCTTTAACCCAGTTGATTCTGGGCGGTCTAGATAAGGTTCAAGCATTGCAGCTGTGCCACTTGAAAGTGCGCCATCAGTTAAAAACTTAATGGTGTTTGCCTTAAGTCGATTTGGCTCAGGTAACTTTGAGATTTGAGCTCGCAGCTCTTGGATATATGCGACTTGTTCCTGCCAATTTTGAGGTGTCACTAAGAAGGCGAGATGCATATCTATTGTTAGCGCGCCAGATTTTGCCGCTTCGATATAGGCCTCGGCCATTGGTGGCTCAACCCAACATTCGGTGGCAGTAGTTACGCCCGCTGAAATTAGCTCTTTGCAGGCATATTTAATTGCTTCCAAATCACTTTCAACGCTATCTGCCGGTGCGTGCTTAAGAATTAAATCGAAAGCAATTGGTTCGCGAAGAGTTCCTTTCGGCGATCCATCAATCCTTCTCGCAATTGTTCCACCATCTGGATTAGGGGTGTTGGTAGTTATACCTGCGATCTCGAGCGCTTTGCTATTGACCCAAATTGTGTGGTGGTCAACAGCATGTAGAACTACGGGGCGATCGGAAACAACTTCATCTAACCAATGTGCATCAAAATCGCCACCAGGAATAATCACAGCTTCATAAGCACCACCAATAATCCAACTCTCATTTGGGCTTTCATTCGCATATCTAGCAACTTCTTTTTTAATTTCCTCAACTGATTGCAGATTATTTACTTTTGGGCCTCGGGCTTCGCGGCCAGCAAATATTGGATGTGCATGTCCATCGATAAATCCAGGCATAAGAAAGCCACCATTTAAATCGATTATTTCGCCCGGAGAGTTCAGGGCTTCTGGGCCAGTTGCCATGACCCGGCCATTTTCAATCGCTAGACCCTCAAATATGCCCAGACCAGCGCTCCATATGGAGCCACCTTTAAAAATTATTCGCAATTTGCCACCTTCTGATCAGGATTAGGAGTATAAGACCCGATTTCCTGATTTGGGGCTCCCGCCTTAGACTAACCCTCTGTCCAGAAATGGTCGGACCCCTGTTAACGCTTTGAAATAGAGAAGTAGGTACTGCTTGGCTAAGAAAGACGGCGCAATCGAAATCGAAGGCTCCGTATCTGAAGCGCTACCAAATGCAATGTTTCGAGTTACGTTAACAAACGGACACGTAGTACTAGCACACATCAGCGGCAAGATGCGACAGAACTACATTCGCATTCTTCCTGAAGATCGCGTGATTGTAGAACTAAGTCCATACGATCTCACAAGAGGTCGAATTATCTATCGTTACAAGTAAGAGGAGTCATCGTGAAGGTAAAGCCAAGCGTGAAGAAGATTTGCGACAAGTGCAAAGTCATTCGTCGTAATGGTCGCGTAATGGTTATTTGCGACAATCTTCGTCACAAGCAACGTCAAGGATAATAAAAAACTAAACGCGTGATGCGACTTAAGTATTAAAAACACTTAAGACCTTCGGACCGAAAGGCCGAAGCCAAATTTAAAAGATTTGGGTGCATTGCGAAGGACCTTTCGGATACAGAAATAGGTAACGATATGGCACGTCTTGTTGGTGTCGATCTTCCCCGCGAAAAGCGGTTGGAGATTGCACTCACTTACATTTTCGGTATCGGACTGACCCGTTCACATGCGATTCTTGCAGCAACAGGTGTTAGCCCAGATACACGAGTTAAAGATCTTCAAGAGCCAGAATTGGCAAAGCTTCGTGAATTCATCGAAGCAAATTACAAAATCGAAGGTGATCTTCGTCGTGAAGTAGCAGGAGATATTCGCCGCAAGGTTGAAATTCAAAGCTACCAAGGTATTCGCCACCGTAAGGGTCTTCCTGTACGTGGTCAACGCACACACACAAATGCGCGTACACGTAAGGGCCCACGTAAGGCAATCGCCGGTAAGAAGAAGGAGACCAAGTAATGGCTGCACCTAAGTCAAAGACTGCCGCTGCAACTAAGGGCAAGGTCAAACTTCGCAAGAAGGAGAAGAAGAATGTTGCAGTGGGCCAGGCCTACATCAAATCAACATTCAACAACACAATTATTTCTATTACAGATCCTTCGGGCGCTGTTATCTCTTGGTCATCTGCTGGTCAGGTTGGCTTTAAGGGTTCACGTAAATCAACACCATTCGCCGCACAAATGGCAGCAGAAGCTGCAGCACGTCGCGCGCAAGAACATGGTTTGAAGAAGGTCGATGTTTTCGTAAAGGGTCCAGGATCTGGTCGCGAAACTGCTATCCGTTCATTGCAAGCAGCTGGTCTGGAAGTTGGAGCCATCTCTGATGTAACTCCTGCTCCACACAATGGCTGCCGCCCAACCAAACCACGTAGAGTTTAAGGAAGGAAGAGAATAAATGGCCCGTTACACAGGAGCAGATTGCAAGCGCTGCCGTCGCGAAAAAGTAAAACTCTTTCTTAAGGGTTCTAAGTGCGATGGACCAAAGTGTCCGATCGAATCACGTCCTTATCCACCAGGACAACACGGCCGCGGTCGTTCAAAGGAATCTGAATATTTATTGCAGATGCGTGAAAAGCAGAAGTGCGCTCGCATTTACGGTGTTCTAGAGAAGCAATTCCGTGGATATTACGAAGAGGCTAACCGTCTTCAAGGTAAGACTGGTGAGAACCTTCTAATCATTCTCGAAACTCGTCTAGATAACGTTGTTTATCGCGCTGGCTTTGCAAAGAGCCGCGACATGGCACGTCAACTAGTTCGTCACGGTCACTTCCTTGTTAACGGCAAGAAGGTAAACATTCCTTCATTCCGCGTAACTCCAATGGATGTAATCGATGTTCTTCCAGGATCGCAAGATGCCACACCATTTATCGTGGCAAGTGCTGAACTTGGCGAAAAAGCAGTCCCAGCGTGGATGGAAGTTGTTGGATCAAGGTTACGTATTTTGGTTCACGCAATCCCAACCCGCCCTGTGATTGATACCCAAGTACAAGAGCAACTAATCGTTGAACTTTATTCCAAGTAATTGAAAGCACAAAGCCACCACCAGATTTAAAAAAACTAAAACGTAATATCAACCGAGAGATCAAATAGTGGATCTCCCAGACAGACGGAGGAACTAAGTGCTAATTGCACAACGCCCCATCCTCACCGAGGAAGTAGTAAGCGAATACCGTTCACGGTTCATTATCGAGCCTTTGGAACCGGGCTTCGGTTACACCCTTGGAAATTCATTACGCCGTACTTTATTGTCTTCGATTCCTGGTGCAGCTGTTACCAGTATTCGCGTCAACGGTGCGCTTCATGAATTTGCCACCCTTGATGGCGTTAAGGAAGATCTCACAGAGATCGTTCTTAATATCAAGAATCTAGTTCTCTCATCAGATAACGATGAGCCTTCACTTCTCTACATCCGCAAGAACGCAGAAGGTGCTGTAACAGGCGCTGATATTGCTGCTCCTGCTGGCGTAGTAGTTCACAACCCAGAACTTCACATCGCAACCCTTAACTCAAAGGCAAACTTCGAAGTTGAACTTACAGTTGAACGCGGGCGCGGTTATGTAACTGCAGTACAGAACAAGGCAGCAGGCGGAGAAATTGGTCGTATTCCAGTTGACTCTATCTACTCACCTGTTCTTCGCGTTACTTATAAAGTTGAAGCAACACGTGTTGAACAACGCACAGACTTTGATCGCATGATCGTCGATGTTGAGACTAAGCAATCAATGAAGCCAGGAGATGCAATGGCATCTGCAGGTAAGACTTTGGTTGAACTATTCGGCCTTGCTCGCGAATTAAATGTTGATGCTGAAGGCGTTGAAATGGGACCTTCTATTCAAGACACAGCCCTTGCCGCCGATCTCGCTCTCCCAATCGAAGATCTTGATCTAACAGTACGTTCATATAACTGCTTAAAGCGTGAAGGTATTCACACTGTCGGCGAACTTGTTGGACGTTCAGAAGCTGATCTAATGGATATCCGTAACTTTGGTTCGAAGTCAATTGATGAAGTGAAAGCAAAGCTTGTATCAATGGCGCTTCAACTTAAGGAAAGCCCAATCGGCTTTGATCCAACAAAGCACGCTAACTATGGAACAAACGTTGACGATGACCTCGTCGATGCCGAATAATCAGAGTAAGTCAGGAGAAATAAATGCCACGTCCAAGTAAAGGTCCTCGCCTCGGTAGCGGTCCTTCTCACGAAAGATTGTTGCTAGGCACCCTGGCTGAACAACTTTTCGAACACGGCAAGATCACAACCACTGAGACCAAGGCAAAGCGCCTTCGTCCATTGGCTGAAAAGTTAATCACTGCTGCAAAGGTTGGAGATCTTCCAGCTCGTCGTCGCGTTATGGAGACAATCCAGAACAAGTCAGTAGTGCACACACTTTTCACTGAGATCGCGCCAACATTCGCAACTCGTGATGGTGGATACACGCGTATCACCAAGATTGGTCCACGTAACGGTGACAATGCGCCAATGGCGGTAATTGAACTCGTTAAGTAAAACAATCCAAGAATAAGAAGTTATGTCCGAACCCACTGTCACTCTTGCCAGTGGGTTCGTTCGTTTAAGAATTGATTTAACTTACGACGGCACGAACTATGCAGGCTGGGCGCCACAACCAGATCAACGCACTATTGACGGCGAATTAAAAAGCGCAATTTCAAAGCTCGCTGGTGTGCAGGTCGAACTAGTAGTTGCTGGTCGCACTGATGCCGGAGTTCATGCCACCGCACAAGTCATGCATGTTGATGTTCTGATTGACGCCGAAGATATTCCTAATTGGACCTTTAAATTAAATCGAATTTTAGATCCTGATATCAGGATTCTAAAGGTAAGTGTTGCGGCCGATGATTTCCATGCTCGATTTTCAGCGATAGAACGTGAATATCAATATCGCTTGGCAGATGACAATCAGATCCTTCCACCACTAGAGAGATTTAATACTGCAACATGGTTTCGCAAGTTAGATGTTGACCGGTTAAATGAAGCGAGTTCGTTGCTGCTTGGCGAGCACGATTTTGTGGCTTTTTGTAAGTTCCGTGAAGATCAAAAAACTGTGCGTACCTTAAAGAAATTCCATTGGTCGAGGTTGGATTCTGGAATTTTAGTTGCAGATGTTGCGGCAAATGCTTTCTGCTATTCCATGGTTCGAAGCCTTGTCGGGGCTGCGGTCGCAGTTGGCGAGGGCCGTTTTGAAAAAGAATGGGCACTGGCAATACTGGAGAATAAGGAGCGGGTTTCTGATTCATATGTCTTTCCGGCAAATGGCTTAACGCTGGTGAAAGTCAGTTATTAATGGGTCAAAACGAGTATTTCCTGCCACTGGTGGGGTCTATGAGGCATCGGCGCCCCTCTGACAATACTGATTTTGACCCATTTCCCGTTGACGGGTAATCTAGCCCTCTTGTAAAGGATGCTCAAAGCGCTATTTGGCCCGAGAGCTAAACCGAAGAACAATTTAGAGAGAGAGATACCTCGTGCGCACTTTCACACCAAAAGCTGGTGACGTTGCTCGTAAATGGCATGTCATCGATGCAGAAGGAGTTGTACTTGGTCGTCTTGCAAGCCATGCAGCTGTTCTACTTCGCGGAAAGCATAAGACAACATTTGCACCACACATTGATATGGGTGACTTCGTAGTTGTTATCAACGCCGAAAAGGTTGTTCTTACGGGACAAAAAGCTGGCCAGAAATTTGCTCACCACCACTCTGGTTTCCCAGGTGGTATGACTTCCATTGTTTACTCAGATCTTATTAATTCAGATCCAACACGTATCGTTGAAAAGGCAATTCTTGGAATGATTCCTAAGAATAAGTTGGGCCGCACTGTTGGTTCAAAGCTAAAAGTTTACGCAGGTTCAGCACATCCACATGCTGCGCAGAACCCAACACCTTTCGTATTCACCCAAGTTTCCCAGATGACTAAGTAAGTAACAGGAGCCATATAAATGTCTGATTTTGATACCGCAATCGATACTGATGTTGAAGAAGTTCCAACTTCTTATTCATCTTCAACTCCTGGTACACCTGTTGGTCGCAAGGGCGTTCTCGCACCTGGTGGTGGAACTGGTCGTCGTAAAGAAGCAGTTGCTCGCGTTCGGATTGTTCCTGGTTCAGGAAAGTGGACCGTTAATGGCAAAGAGCTAGCAGTTTATTTCCCAAATAAAGTTCACCAACAATTAGTGTCAGAACCATTCCGCACTGTTGGTGCTGAAAACGAATTCGATGTTGTAGCCCGTATCAACGGTGGCGGAACATCAGGACAAGCAGGAGCACTTCGTTTAGGTGTTGCTCGTGCACTAAATGAAATCGATCGTGATGCAAACCGTCGGGCGCTAAAGAAGGCTGGCTTCCTTGCACGTGATGCTCGTGTTATTGAACGTAAGAAGTATGGCCTGAAGAAGGCTCGTAAGCGTTCTCAATACAGCAAGCGTTAATTCACTCAATCAAATATGGCTCTCTTTGGCACTGATGGTGTCAGAGGCGTCGCCAATCGCGATCTCACTGCGGAACTAGCTCTCGATTTAGCTGTCGCTGCTGCGCATGTATTGGCGGAAGTTGGTGCAATTTCAAAAAATCGCCCAGTAGCAATTGTCGGGCAAGACTCACGTGCATCTGGTGAATTTCTCGAAGCGGCAATTGTTGCGGGCTTAGCAAGTGCCGGAGTTGATGTTTATAAAGTTGGAGTTCTTCCCACACCAGCCATTGCACATTTAGTTGCATCTACTGGCGCCGATCTCGGCGTAATGATTAGCGCATCACACAATCCAATGCCGGATAATGGAATTAAATTCTTTGCTAAAGGTGGCGGAAAGTTAGATGACGCTCTAGAGGCAGCAATTGAATCCCGTCTTAATGAACCTTGGGATCGCCCAATTGGCCGCGAAGTAGGTCGAGTAATAGTTGATGAATCTGCAGCCGAAAGATATATCTTTCACTTGCTCTCATCACTAAATACAAATCTTGCTGGAATAAAAGTCGTAGTTGATTGCGCAAATGGCGCAGCATCAGAGGTAGCCCCGGAAGTTTATGCTCGAGCAGGCGCCGAGGTTATTGCAATATCTAGCCAACCAAATGGTTTAAATATCAATGAAAATTGCGGTTCAACCCATCTAGAAAATCTAATCGCGGAAGTTAAGAAGCACGACGCAGATTTGGGTATTGCCCACGATGGCGATGCAGATCGCGCACTGGCAATAGATGCCGCAGGCAACATAATTGATGGTGATTTCATTCTGGCTATCTTGGCTAAGGAGTGGAGGGTCCAAACTGTTGTTGGAACCGTTATGACAAATCTTGGATTCATTAAGGCAATGTCTGAAGTTGGAATCTCATTTGAAAAGACACCAGTTGGCGATCGCTATGTCTTAGAAAAAATGTTGGCAACTGGCCACAAACTTGGTGGCGAACAATCTGGCCACATAATTATGCGAGATTTTGCAAATACTGGCGATGGCTTATTAACTGCGCTGCAACTCATGTCTGTAATGGCTAGAAGCAAGAAGCCACTAGGTGAACTTGCGAAGGTAATGGATCGGTTCCCACAAGTATTGATAAACGTTGAAGATGTTAAGAAAGAGAAGCTTGAAAGTTCTAAAGCAATTGCAGTTGCAATTGGGGAATATGAAGCAAAGCTTGGAACATCAGGTCGAATCTTGTTGCGCGCATCAGGAACCGAACCACTAGTTCGGGTTATGGTTGAAGCAGAAAGCCAGAACGTTGCCGAGGAAATAGCACAGAAACTTGCATCACTTGTAAGATTAGAACTCTCGTAAGTTTCTAAGGAGCCTTTCTTATGTGTGGCATTGTTGGTTACACTGGAAAAGAACTTGCTCTTACGCCCGTTCTTGAGGGGCTGCGTAAACTTGAATATCGCGGATACGACTCTGCGGGTATTGCGCTCACAACAAATCCCGGTGAAAAACTTTGGATTGAAAAGCGAGCTGGAAAGTTAGGAAACTTAGAGGAAATTCTCGGAGCTAAAATTCCTAATTCACATAGCGGTATCGGGCATACCCGATGGGCAACACATGGTGGACCAACAGATGTGAATGCGCATCCACATCTTGATAACGAAGGCAAGTTAGCAGTAATTCATAATGGAATTATCGAAAATTATTTAGAACTGCGTCGCGAGTTAGAAAAGTTAGGACATGTCTTCAAATCAGAGACGGATACCGAATCAGTAGCCCATTTGTTAAGTGATGCTCGGAAGAAGCACGACGGAGATTTAGCGGCGGCTATGCGCGATATCTGCAAACAATTACGTGGCTCATTCACACTTCTTGCTATTCATTGTGACGATCCAGGACGAATTGTTGGGGCCCGGCGAAATTCACCGCTAGTAGTAGGTGTTGGAAATGGTGAAAACTTCCTTGCATCAGATGTTTCAGCTTTTATTTCCTACACCAAGCGCGCCCTGGAGCTAGGCCAAGATGAAGTGGCAGATATTACGGCGGACTCAATTGTTATTACTGATTTATCTGGAAAAGCATTGCCACACAATGAGTATGAAATCTCGTGGGATGCATCTGCTTCAGAACGTGGTGGTTTTGAGCACTTCATGCTTAAGGAAATTTTTGAACAACCAAAGGCAATTGCTGACACCTTGCTTGGGCGCATTAAGGGTTTAGATAGCGAGATAACAAAAGGTATTGATTTAGTTGGTATCAAGAAGGTGGTAATTGTTGCTTGTGGAACTGCGTTCAATGCTGGACTAGTTGGCAAGTACGCAATAGAGAAATGGGCCGATATCGCTGTTGATGTTGAGTTGGCATCGGAATATAGATATCGCGATCCAAGTGTTGATAAAAATACTTTGTTGATACCGATTTCTCAATCTGGCGAAACCATGGATACCTTGATGGCGATGCGATATGCCAAAGAGAAAGGCGCCAGAATATTCGCTGTTTGCAATACAAATGGGTCAACAATTCCACGCGAATCTGATGCTGTTCTCTACACACATGCGGGGCCAGAAATAGCAGTTGCATCAACTAAGGCATTTGAAACCCAATTGATTGCGATGTATTTAATTGGACTTCATTTAGGACGCATCAGGGGAGTCATTTCACAAGAACTTATGGAAGAGATTGAAGTTGAACTCTCTGAACTTCCCGCAAAAGTAGAGCAGGTTTTAGAAACCGTCGAACCGCTTCGCGAACTAACTAGAAAATTTTCAAACGCAACTTCAATGTTGTTTCTTGGCCGCCATGTTGGTTTTCCAACTGCCCTTGAGGGCGCTTTAAAGTTAAAAGAGCTGGCTTATATGCATGCCGAAGGTTTTGCTGGTGGTGAGTTAAAGCATGGCCCGATTGCGCTAATTGAAGAGGGAACACCTGTAGTTGCAATAGCCCCGCCGGCAGGTACATTATTGGCGGAGAAGATGGCATCTAATATTCAAGAAGTGAAGGCTAGAGGCGCAGTGATAATTGCAATTGCAGATTCGGAACTTGCTTCAGCGGATTATTTGGTTCGCATTCCCACAACTCATGAGTTCTTACAACCAGTTCTGTCGGTCGTACCATTGCAAGTAATCGCATATGAGATGGCAATTGCCCGAGGAAATGACGTTGATCAACCGCGCAACCTAGCAAAATCGGTAACGGTTGAGTGAAATGACTACAGATCAATTAGCAAAACGTCGAAATGAGATGTTTCATGCCCTTCGAGTATCTGGGCTTTTATTCCTAGGTTTTCTCTTTATTACCCAGCAGGTAATAACTCGAGGCTGGCTTTATCACCTAGATCATTACATTTTAGATTTGAAGAATCCAAAATTCAAAGGCTTAGCAGGCCATATTCTAATCGGGCTGGATGATCTTGGACTTCGTTGGTTTACTGCAACTGTTCTTCTGATATGTGCCGCAATTATTAGTTGGAGATTCAAATCATTTCGTCCAATAAATCTTTCAATCTTGGCGTTGGTCTCACTTAATTTAGTTGTAGGGGCTACTAAAATTTATATTGGCAGAACCAAGCCAAGACTTTATATTGATGATTTGCAGGCGGGTGGGATGTCATATCCAAGTGGTCATGCTTCGAATGCCCTAATTACTTGGGGCCTTCTTGCCTACTTAATTTATCGTTACACAAATCGCGCACCATTTGAGGGCATAAAGTTATATCCAATAGTTGGGCTAATCACGACAACTGTTGTGGTTGTTTCACTAATTAGAAATACCCATTGGTTCTCAGATCTACTCGGTGGGGTTTTTATAGGCGGCGCCTTACTCGTAGCAATTATTGCAATTGACCGATTTTTTCCATCAAATAAGCAGCCCTCATAGTGGCGCCAATAATTGGAATTGGAATTGATGTTGTTGCAATCGATCGCTTTCAAGAGTCATTGGATCGCACCCCAGGGTTGCTAAATCGCGTGTTTACGCCAAGTGAGTCGCAACTCAAAGTTTCCAGTCTGGCCGCGAGATTTGCTGCTAAAGAAGCGCTAGCCAAAGCACTTAACGCGAAGTCAGCATTTAATTGGCAAGAGGCTGAAGTAATTAATGAGTCAACTGGAAAACCAAATTTTATATTTACTGGTGAGATGGCTAAACGTTTAATAAATCACAAGGTGCATTTGACCCTATCGCACGATGGTGGAATTGCATCCGCCATGGTGATTGTTGAGGCTGATTAATGCGGGCGGTAGTTGAAGTTAATTTAACGGCGATCACTAACAACATCGCGCTGATTAAGGGTGAAACTTCGGCAGAAATTCTTGCTGTCGTTAAAGCAGATGCATATGGTCACGGCTTAATTCCAGTTGCTAAATGTGCAATTCAATCAGGCGCTACCTGGCTTGGAGTTGCCTTGATTGAAGAAGCTCTTACGCTTCGCCAAAGTGGAGTTACCGCACCGCTAATTGCATGGCTAACTCCACCTAGTGCAGATTTTAAGGCAGCAATTAATTCCAATATTGATCTATCTATTCCATCTTTGAGGCATCTAGAACTTGTAGTTGCAGCAGGTAAAGCGATTGGTAAAACGCCACGAGTTCATATCGAGGTAGATACTGGAATGAGTCGAGGTGGATTGCTCGGTGAGTGGCAAGAATTTTTGATTGCAATCAAAGGCGCAGATGTCGAAGTTATCGGCTTCTGGTCACACTTTGCAAGAGCCGATGAACCAGATGAAATTGCGAATAAAAAACAGCTTCAGGAGTTCGAAGCTAAATTAACAGAGCTACGCGAACACGGAATTAATCCAAAATATGTCCACTTTGCTAATTCTGCTGCAACACTTATGAATCCAAATTCACACAATGACATCATCCGCTTGGGAATTTCAATGTATGGCTTAAGCCCGGATGTAAAAACTCTTGGCTCGTCACAATCTTTGAACCTTAAACCCGCAATGACCCTTAAAGCAGAAGTACATTTAGTAAAGCGAGTTCCTGCTGGTTCACCAGTTGGATATGGCGGAACTGAAAAAACTTCTCGTGATACCAAACTTGCAATTATCACTATGGGATATTCGGATGGAATTCCACGCAATACAACAAGCGCCGCTGGCGTATTTGTCGCTGGCGCAAAAGCCCCAATAATTGGCCGAGTATCTATGGATCAATTTGTAGTTGATTTAGGGCCGGATTCAGATGCGAAAACTGGGGATATTGCTGAAATATTTGGCCCCCTTGGATATTCAATTGATGATTGGGCTGAGGCGGCAGGAACAATTAATTATGAAATGGTCACTCGAATCGCCACTCGCGTGCCTAGAATCTACGCGTGAGTTCATCCCTGTTAGCCATCTCAAACCTATCGGTCTCTTTTGGTGGCGTGAAAGCGCTAACAAACGTCTCGATTGATGTTCCCAAAAATAGCGTTGTGGGTCTGATCGGACCTAATGGGGCTGGGAAAACTACTGTCCTTAATTGCATCTCAGGTTTAGTAAAAAGTGATACCGGAATATTTGCATTTGAAGGCGTCGAGCGAGAATTTCCTAAGCCACATGAATTAGTTGATTTAGGTATTACTCGGACGTTGCAAGGTGTTGGGTTATTTAACGAATTATCTGTTCTCCAGAATGTAATGGTCGGAGCGGATAAGAATTACAAACCGAATTTTATGAAAGAGCTCTTTGGGCTTTCTGGCAAAGTTGAAGCTGGGCTCAAAGAACGCGCAGAAGAAGCTCTCGCTTGGACTGGCGCTACTGGGCTAATTGGTAGCAAGCCATCTGAACTTAGCTATCCTGATTCAAAGCGAGTTGCACTTGCACGAGCACTGGTAATAAATCCCAAACTCTTACTTCTCGATGAACCTGCCGCTGGCTTAGGACAAGATGATATCGATGCACTTGCCGCGCTAATAAAACAGATTAAACGTCGCTGCTCAATTCTTATCGTAGAACACCATGTTGATTTTGTTAGTGAGATTTCAGATTCGGTAAATGTTTTGAACTTCGGAAAGTTAATTGCTGCCGGCAATTTTGATGAGGTTAAACGCAATCCAGCTGTTATTGAGGCTTACTTAGGTCACACGGATAAGCCAGATGAGAATTCTAAACTCGGTATCTGATGCTTGCCATAACTAATCTTGTAACGCAATTCGCTTCAATCAAAGCTCTTGATGACATCTCATTTCAAGCAAAACCTGGTTTGATCACAACAGTTATCGGTGCAAATGGCGCTGGCAAGAGCACCTTACTTCGAACAATTTCTGGGCTAGAGCGACCATCTAGCGGTTCAATAACGTGGTTTGATGAAGAGCTAACTCACAAGAGCGTAGAAGCAATCGTTAGAAGTGGAATCTCCCAAGTTCCTGAAGGGCATGCCGTTATTTCACAGTTAAGTGTGGCTGAAAACATCGAACTCGGGGGCCTCTTTCGCAGGCGAATTGCACGAGGGGATTTAGCAACCGCTACAAAAGAAGTTTATGAACTCTTTCCAATACTTCATGAACGTCGCAACGAACCAGCAGGATCTCTGTCGGGTGGTGAACGACAGATGTTGGCGATAAGTCGGGCGTTAGTTTCACGTCCGAAGTTATTGTTATTGGATGAGCCTTCACTTGGTTTAGCGCCACTGATAGCCGCCCAAATAATTAGCGCCATCAATGAATTATGTAGATCAACTGGTTTAACGGTTTTGCTGGTAGAACAGAATGCAAATACCGCACTTGCCGTTGCGGACCACGGAATTTTATTAGCCCTCGGAAAAGTTGTTGCAAATCTGCCTGCTAAGGAAATGGCTGCCGATTCATCCCTTCGAGCTGCTTACTTGGGGTACTAGATGACGCCATTCTTAACAGCTTTCTTCTCTGGAACAGCTCAGGGTGCAATCTACGCACTTGTATCACTTGGCTTAGTTTTAGTTTGGCGCAGCGCAGGAGTAGTTAATTTTGCCCAAATGGGTCAAGCGATGTTCACAACTTATATTGCTTCACAATTAATCCAGCACAGTTACTCATATTGGAGCGCGTTTTTAATCGCGCTAATTAGCGGCGCAGCACTCGGCGCACTAGTTGATCTTGGATTAATGCGACCACTTACGTCGCGTAAGAATTCCCAATTGTTAAATAGCCAATCGATGAGAACAACGATTCCAGTTATTGCATCACTTGGAATTCTCGGAGTTCTAAAGGCGCTTGCCGGAATTTTCTGGGCAGGTGAGGAGCGAGGATTCCCATCACCAGTCGCGCCAAATGCGATAAAAATTGGTGACACTAGCCTTGCAATTACCGGCTTTGATCTCTTTGTCATTGGAGTTGTCTTCCTAACTTTAGTTTTAACAACAATCTTCTTCACGAAAACTGGAATGGGACTTGCCATGCGGGCAAGTGCACTCAACCCAGAAGTTACAAGGCTGAGTGGAATTAAAGTTGGTTCGGTTCGTACTTTGGGTTGGGCGATATCTGGAATTGCTTCTTCTCTTGCGGGGCTGCTGGTAACGCCAAGGACAAATCTCTCACCAAATACCTTAGATTTACTATTAATTATTGGCTTCACCGCAGCTGTTGTTGGTGGACTTTCAAGTCTTGCCGGGTCAGTTCTTGGCGGATTTATTTTGGGATATGTAATTTCATTTGTAAATGTATATAGCGCCCCAGAAAATGTGTTTATTGCGATTCTAGCCTTCTTGTTACTAGCCCTATTCATAAGGCCGCAAGGAATTCTTGGCAGCAAAGAGGTGCGAAGTGTCTAAAGTTAAAACTTATAAAGTAATTGGGCTGCGTAGTACGCTGCTTTCACTAATTTTATTCCTCTTCTTTATTCTTCTTAGCAAGCAATTCGAACCATATAACCAATCACAACTAGCAAATATTGCGATGCTTTTAATTGCAGTTCTATCGATTACCTTATTAACTGGCGCATCTGGGCAAATCTCACTTGGTCAAGGTGCAATCATGGCTGTTGGTGGATATAGCTCTGCCTTACTAGTTACGCGCCTTGGGTTATCAATGTGGCTCGCATTTATCTTGGCAATATTTATATCTGCATTATTTGGGTTATTTCTAGGTCTTGCTGCAGCAAGGCTAAGTGGACCATATTTGGCTGGAACAACTTTGGTAATGGCACTGGCTATTCCATCAATCGCGGTTAGATTCGAAACTTTTTTTAGTGGTGATGTTGGGTTGAGTGTCGATTATGGGATGCCTCCTGAGTGGTTAACTAACTTAGTAGGCGAAATAAGTATTGAAGAGTGGTCGCTTTATGTCGTTCTACCATTTACTGCAGTTGCGCTGTTCGCAGTTTTAAATCTTTTAAATACCAGAACCGGTAGAACTTGGCGCGCGGTACGTGACAATGAAGTTGCCGCAGCCCTTGCTGGAATTAATATCGGACGAACAAAGGTAATTGTTTTTGTGTGTGCATCGGGGTTAGCAGGATTGGCTGGTGCACTTTATGGTTTTCGTGGTCTTGTTGCACCAAGTGTTTATCCAACCGATCTCTCCCTAACTCTTTTAACCGCTGCAGTAATTGGTGGTCTGCGCTCGATTGGTGGCGCAATTTTTGGAACATTCGTAATAGTTTTTCTGCCTGATCTGATTGAAAAAGTAACGAAGAATTTCGCGATTCCCGAGACGGTCGGAATCTACCTACCTGCGCTAACGATTGGCCTACTGCTTCTTTTAACTGTCATCCTCAATCCCCGAGGGGCGGCCGGAGCGCTAGAACATATCCGCCACAAGAAAAAGCACTAGTTTTAGTATCACCTCCAGAATTGAGCGCAAAAGTTGCTCGATTGTTATGAATATCGACCAGCATGGCTATTCACTTAGGCGTAACTCACAGTTAACCTTTGCTCAGACCCGGACGCACCCGTCCGGTTCCCATGGGCTGAGTTTCTCGGTTCCACGGCAAGAGTGCAGTAGAAAGAGTGAATGCAGTGAATCTTCGCAAACCTCTGATTCTCACCGTAGTCGCATCAGCGCTGGTGGGATCTCTAGCAATAAGCAGTATTTCGGCATCTGCCGCCAGTGATCCAGGGGTTTCATCCTCTGAAATTGTTCTCGGTATGCAATTGCCACAAACCGGAGCAGCAAGCCCTGGTTATAACAAGGTGGATGACGCAGCACGCGCCTACTTTGATTATGTAAATTCAAAGGGTGGAGTTAATGGCCGCAGCATCAAGCTTGTAGTTAAAGATGATACCTACAAGGCGGGGCTAACAATCAGCACTGCTTCTAAATTAATTAACGAAGATAAGATTTTTGCATTCTTTGGATCAATTGGAACTCAAACTCACGTTTCAATCATCAAAGATATCAACCGTCGCAAGATTCCAGATATCTTTGTAAACAGTGGCTACAGCGGTTTCTATACCGATCCTAAGAAGTATCCAACAACATTTGGTGGCCTAGGAACATATACCGTCGAGGCAAAAATTCTTGGAAAGTATCTCAAGGAAAAGTATGCTGATAAGAAGATTGGTATTTTGTATCAATCCGATGACTTCGGCCGTAACGCGGTTGCTGGATTTACTGCAGCAGGACTCAAATTTGAGGCTAAGAAAACTTCAGCATCATTCATCGCTGGAACCCAGGGTTCAATCGGCCTTGCAAGCCAACTCTCACAGTTGAAGGCTAATGGCGTTGATATCGTTATTATCGCGGCTGTTTCTTCTGCTACAGCAGTTGCCTACGCAACAGCCAGTGCAATTGCCTACAAACCAACAAAATGGGCGGTAATTAGCGTTGGCGCAGATGCGACAACATTCCAGACAATTCTTGGCTCAAAGGGCGTACCTGCAGCAACAAGTGCAGCGATGCTTGCTGGAACAATTTCAGCATCTCATGCTCCTGCTCCTGGAGATGCAACTGATGAATATGTCACAGCATTCAAGAAGATAAATGATGACTTCAACAAGGGCGCAGATAAGCGTTGGGATAACAATGTGATGCAAGGTATGAATATTGCTTACCTTGCTACTTCTGCTCTTATGGGAGTTGGAAAAGACTTAACCCGTGCAAAGTTGGTTGCTTACCTTGAGGACAATGGTTCAAAGTTAAGCAGCGCAGCATTTGCACCACTTGGTTATTCAAAGTCCACTCATGAGGCCTTCACTGGCTTCTGGCTTGGTGAATATGACGCCACAACACTTCTTGCACCAATTGATGGAAAGCGTGTTGTTTACACAACCGATTCTGGATCTGGCGCAGTAACTGTTTCCAACTACATGCGTCCAGCTATTGCTGCTGATGCGCTTCCAAAGGTTGCGTGAGGATAAAATGAAAAATATAAATCTCAAGAGACTGATAGCAACACTTGGTGCAAGTGCAATGATTTCAACTGGACTAGTTGTTGCAGTAGCAGCACCAGCCCAAGCAGCTGAACCAGTTTGTGTTACTGATGCCAAGACAAGCACCATAACTTGTGACGGAAAGCTAAGCAATGGCGCTGCATATAAGACGATGGTTCCATCCAATTACGGCGGAACTTTCTACTTCTGGCAACATGGAATTCGCCCTTCTTATCCATATCCTGGATATACAGTGCCAAAAGGTGTTGAACAAATGGCACCAACAAGTGTCAATCACAAGATTGATACCACGAAGTCGATGCTTACGTTGGGTTATGGCCTAGCTTCATATGACTGTTCATCAACTGGGCTACATGGTTGGAACACATCTGATTGCGTTGAAATGCTCAATGAATTGGTAACAATTACCAAGGCTCGCATATCAATCCAGAAGACTATTGTTTATGGCGCTTCAATGGCTGGTGCAATCTTGACACCATTCATCGAGAAGTATCCAAATGCAGCAGACGCGGTCGGAATTCTTGCTGGTGTAACTCCATCAATTAATAACGAACTTAAATCTGGTTGCGACATGCTCTACATCTTCAGCGTCTTCTTTGATCCAACAATCAAAGGTTGCACTGCAATGGGAACAAAGGGCGTTCCTGGTCACTACGCAGTACTTGGTGACTTTGCAAAGGTAGTAACACTACTAACGCAATGGAGTAAGGATTCTGGATCACTACCACTTGCATATCCAGCCGCACTCGCGACTTCTGGAATCCCACAACGTTCTGCACTATTACTTGCCGGGCTAATTGCTGGCCTTCCAACAAAGTCTGCGAACTTTGATGGAATTTCAACAAGTGCGCTTGTGCCAGAACAGAGCATCAACGCAACTCTCGCAGTTCTGCAAAATGCTGGTGAACTTCTTGGAACTGCCTACTTCGGCGGCCAAGCAGTATCTGAAGTTGTTGGTGCTGGTTTCTATGACAACACAAAGACAGACTTCGCCGCACTTCTTTCAGATGCAGATTTAGGTCGTTTCAACCTTGGTCTATCTGGTGATGATGCAATCAATGGAATGCTTGCAACACTTGCCGCATCTCCACGAGTTACTGGTGATGCAACTGCATTGGCAAAGGTAGCTGCACTTGATAAATCTAAATTCGATACCTCAAAGCCAGTAGTTCTGCTATCAAACGAGGCAGATCGCTTGGTATTGCCAGGAAACACGCCGCTTTATTTAAATAAAGCTAGGGCAGTTTATGAATCGAAACTTGCTGCATGGAGATCAAAGTTCAAAGCTGCAACAACTACAAGCCAAGCCTCAGCTCTTCTAAAGAGCAAGCCAATTTGGAATACAGTTGCAATGTATGCCATGACTCCTGAGACCTACACAAAGTTCACAGCAGCTGGACTTCCTGATACAACGGCTGCGATCTCTCCATCTGGTGTTGGTCACGAGTCATTCACTAAGGATCAACTGATGCTCTGGGTTCGAACACTCGCTTCATCTGCAAAGACTGGAAGAGTTCCAAGCTCAGGTGTAATGGCGGCAAATATGGCGGGAGTCGTGAATCTAAATACAGATCCGGATTACCAACCAAATGAGTTGAAGTATCAGGATTAATTCCTGAACAACTAGAAAATGCGGGGTCAGTTAATTCTGGCCCCGCTTTTTTCATGGAAATATTTGGATAACCTTCTCTGGTGGCTGAAATTAAAAGTGCTGAAGAGATGCACTCTCTTGGCCGGCGAATTGGTGAGCAACTTCAAGCCGGCGATTTAATTCTTCTATCTGGCCCACTCGGTGCTGGTAAAACTGCCCTAACTCAAGGAATTGGCAGAGCGCTAGGAATCGAAAATATAACTTCACCAACCTTTGTTATTTCAAGAATTCATCCCGGAAAGATTCAATTAGTACATGTCGATGCCTACCGATTGCAAGGCGAGGCGACTGCAATCTTTGATGATTTAGATTTAGAGAGTTATTTAGCTACGAGCATCACCGTTGTTGAATGGGGCGAAGGGCTAGCCGACCGACTTGCTGATCAGTATCTAGGAATAAAGATTGAATTTGGTGAGAGCGATGACCTGAGATTGGTTTCAATAATCGGCCATGGCGAGCGTTTTACAGGTTTCTCGGTATGAGCACATATTTACTTCTCGATACCTCAACTTCTCGCACAAGCGTTGTAGTAGTTAAGAATGGCGAAGTTGTTTTCAGCGAACATAACGATGGTGCACTTTCACACGGTGAAACGCTTCCCAAACTTGTCGCGGCAGCGCTAAAAGTTTTACCACAAATAGATGAAGTAATCGTTGGAATGGGGCCAGGCCCATTTACGGGACTTCGTGTCGGAATTTCATTCGCCCAAAGTTTCGCATTTGCTCGTGGCATTAAGTTGGAAGGCGTCTGCAGCCTTGATGCTATTGCAAGTCAATTTTCTGATAAAGATTTTCTTGTTGCGGTAGATGCCAGACGTAAGGAAGTTTTCTACTCTAGATATACCGAAGGCGTTCGGATTGGTGAACCAAATGTGTGTCAACCTTCGCAACTTAGTGCCTTACAAATTCCAATTTATGGTGAAGCGCTAAATCAATTTCCAGATCCAACCGCATTTATCGCGATTGCTAATGCAAATAAAACATATTCAGCACCAATTTATGTTCGCAGACCCGATGCTTATCCTGCTCCAGCAGGTGTGAAATTTAGAGCTATGACTCAACTTGATTTGGTTCCAGCTTTTGCAATTGAGAAATCTTCATATGGCAAAGACGGTTGGTCGATGGCGCAATTTAAAGAGGAGTATTTAGGTAAAGATCGAATGTATGTTGCCGCAGAATTTGGTGGCGAATTAATTTCTTATGCCGGCGTATTTAATTTAGCTGGAGTTGCAGATGTCTTGACTATTACTGTTGCCGATGGACATCGCCGCAAAGGCATAGGACGCGAACTCTTGCGCCGATTAATTGACTGGTCCCGAACCCAAAAGTGCGAGGCGATAATGCTTGAAGTTCGCGTCAGCAATGAAGAGGCCATTCCGCTCTACACCGCATTCGGGTTTATCGAAATTTCGCGCCGTAAGGATTATTACGGGCAAGGCAAGACCGCGATAGTTATGCGCAAGGAGTTGCAATGAAGAACTCTGACGCTCT
>QYQH01000009.1 GCA_007280395.1 Actinomycetales bacterium
AAGCTTGAAGACGAAACCTCAAGCGGTGTAGGAAAAGATTAGCACGTTTAACACAGGATTCGATTTCTATCCATACAACGTCCCGAAACATCATATGTGAACCACTGTCTCGAGACATCAAAAAATTTGTGGAGCTGAGGGGATTTGAACCCCTGACCCCCTGCATGCCATGCAGGTGCGCTACCAGCTGCGCCACAGCCCCAATTTATAAATGAGATTTACTTCGAGGGCAGACTTTATCTCAAAAGTTAAGCCCCAGTCACATTAGATTCATTGCCAAAAACTGGCTCTGGAATCGAGCCCGCATTGTGTTCTACCAAAGACCAACCACTTTTAATGAAGGTATTTGGTTCAACAACTGACCAAGATGCATTTGAAAGTCCGCCGAGCGTTGCCCACTTGTCAAAAGGCAATTCCAAAATTGATCCGAGCAGAGCCCGAGATGTTCCACCATGAGTTGCAAAAATTATGGTTCCAGTTGCATGTGCAATGCCACGATCAACGGCGGTTCTTGCGCGCTTTGCAACCTCAGTTCGAGATTCACCAACTTCACCAGCCTTTACATCTTCACCGAACATCCATAGCTTAAATCGTTCGCCATCTTCTTCACGGTTTTGGGATCCAGTCTTGCCTTCCCAATTTCCACCATTTGTTTCGCGAAGATCGGCATCGATTTCCATCTTGATATTTGTGAGATCAACTAGAGCCTGTGCCGTCTGCTTTGCGCGAATTAAATCACTTGCAATGATTCGAGTTGGGTTCATGCCAGCCAGAACTTTTGCTGCTTGGCCAACTTGATACAAACCAACTTGATTTAGTGGAATATCAGAGTGGCCTTGATAGCGATTTTCCACATTCCAATCGGTCTGGCCGTGACGCCAGAGAACGATTCGAAGATTTGACTTATCGCTCATTGGATAAAACTATCTTGCTTCAGATACTGATAGTGGAATTCGGGGACAATCATTCCAAAGCCGATCGAGCATGTAATAGTTACGGAGCTCTTGGCTCTGGATATGGACGACAAGATCTGAGTAATCGAGCAAGATCCACTGTCCTTTACCTTCGCGACGAATTGGTTTCTCACCGATTTCAGCCAACGCTTTAAATACGCCATCTGCAATTGCATCAACTTGTACTTCATTTGAACCAGTCGCAATCAAAAATACTTCAGATAGAACCATTTGTTCTGTCATATCTAGCGCCACAATATCGACACCAAGTTTCTCTGCAATTGCTTGCGCAGCAACCTGGGCCAGATTCGTAACGCTCTTACCTGCTGCCATATAGGCCTCTATCCTTTATATATTTAAGCACTGAAGGAGAGATTGTTTCTGGATTTATTCCCTTTGCAAAATCTTCTCTGATTTGTGATGCACTAATTTCAAGTGCTTCGATTTCTATCTCTTTAAAACCGGACTCTGTTTCTCCTGGACGTTTTACAACCAGAATTTCAGCTTGCTTTTTAACATCATCGCTGCGCTTCCATTTATGGAAAGTTGCGGCGGCATCAGTACCAAGAATTAATGTGAATACATCTTTGGGAAAGAATGCGCGGAGGGACTGCAAGGTGTCAAAGGTATAAGTCGCACCTTTACGCGAAGTTTCGATATCAAGAACCATAACTTTTTCTTGCAACTCATCTGATAAATCTTCAAGCGCCTTGCTGCACATCTCGAGGCGTTCACCAGGTGTCGCTATTGGTTTTGTTGGACGCAAATATGGATCACCAGTTGGAATCAACATAATTTGATCAAATTTATTGGCGAGAGCTTCAATGATGTGAAGATGGCCAAGATGTGGCGGATCAAAGGTCCCACCGAGAATTCCTACTTTAGAGATGGGATTAATCCCGGTCCATGCGTAGCGTTAAATAAAGAAGTAATGACAACAAACCGAAGGCGAATAAGCCGAAGAAAATTGGTGGGGCAGAAAGTTCACGAACAGTCTCTGAATACAAAATCATGGTGGAACTTTACCCCAAAGCGGTGGGTCCATCTGCAAGCAAAATTTTGAATTCGCTCTCATTTAATACCCGAACTCCAAGTTCTTCCGCCTTCGCCAACTTGGATCCAGCCGCTTGGCCAGCGATTACATAATCAGTTTTCTTTGAGACTGATGCTGACGTCTTGCCACCATGTAGCGCAATTACTTCTGAAACGCCATCTCTCGTGAAATCTTCAAGCGAACCTGTCACCACAAGGGTTAGCCCAGTAAGCGTTTGAGGTTCTGTTGATTCCCTTGTAACTTCAACTAATTGAACTCCAGCTTTCTCCCACTTAGAAATTATTTCTTGATGCCAATCAACTGCGAACCATTCGATAATCGACTTCGCAATGACTTCTCCTACGCCATCAGTTGCGGATAATTCGCTCTCACCCGCCGCTGCGATTGCGGAAATTGAACCAAAGCTCTTAGCTAACGCTTGGGCCGCTGTCGGGCCAACATGTCTGATTGATAGTGAGACCAAAATCCGCCAGAGCGGTTTAACTTTTGCCGCTTCAACTCCCCGTAAAAACTTTTCGACGTTTAGGCCAGGTGAGCCATCTTTCTTCAAGAAGAATTGAGATTTGGCTAGATCCTTCTCAGTCAGTGCGAATAAATCTGATTCATCGATAATTAATTTATCTTCCAAGAGCGCACTTGCTGCTTCATATCCAAGGACATCGATGTCGAGTGCAACACGGGATCCAATGTAATAAATTCGCTCGCGTAATTGGGCGGGACAACTCTGGGTATTTGGGCAACGAATATCAACATCGCCTTGCGTAATTGCTCGCAACTTACTTCCACAATCCGGACATTTTGTCGGCATGACAAATGGTTTCTCACTGCCATCACGCTTTGCGATGACCGGTCCCAATACCTCGGGGATCACATCACCTGCTTTACGAATCAAAACCGTATCGCCGATCAAGATACCTTTGCGCAGAACCTCTTCAGCATTATGCAAGGTGGCATTTGTAACTGTTGAACCAGCAACTTTGACTGGCTCCATAAATGCAAATGGCGTAACGCGACCAGTGCGACCAATACTTACCTTGATATCAAGAAGTTTCGTTGTTACTTCTTCTGGTGGATATTTGTAAGCAATCGCCCACTTCGGTGCGCGTGCCGTAAAGCCAAGTTCAGCTTGAATCGGAATCTCATTTACCTTTATGACGATGCCATCTATTTCATGTTCGATGTCATGACGATGGTCGGCATAATAAGAAACAAATTCAATTACTTCCTTCGCACTCTTAACTACTTTGTATCTTGTACTTGTTGGAAGGCCAAAACCCTTAAGTAATTCATAGGCCGTGCTTTGCGATTCAAATGTGATTCCTGTAGCGGCACCAATCCCGTGCACCACCATTGAAAGTGGTCGACTTGCTGTTACTCGTGGATCTTTCTGGCGAAGGGAACCAGCGGCAGCATTTCGAGGATTAGCGAAGCGCTCTTTACCAAGCTCTTCTTGCAGGTCATTGAATTCATTAAATGCTTCAATCGGGAAGAAGACTTCACCGCGAACTTCCAGAATATCTGGCAGGTTCTTGCCCGTTAATTCATGCGGGATTGTTTTGATGGTCCGAATATTCAAAGTTACATCTTCACCGGTAACGCCATTGCCTCGAGTCAGCGCCTTACTTAATTTACCTTTTTCATATAACAAGTTAATTGCAAGGCCATCGACCTTAACTTCACAGAGCCAGGTATTAGTAGTGCTGGTCTTGGCTATTCGTTCAAACCAAGAAATTAATTCATCGCTATCGAAGACGTTATCAAGGCTTGCCATCTTCTCGATGTGATCTGATTGTTGGAAGTGAGTTGCAAATCCCCCACCGACCAAATAACTTGGTGAATCCGGTAATTTAAATTCTGGATGCGCCGCTTCAAGTTTCTTGAGTTCAATTAACAGCGCATCAAATTCGCCGTCAGTAATGCTCGGTTTATCCTTCACGTGATAGTCGATATTGTGATTGCTAATCTGTTCACATAAATCAACTATGCGATGGCGAATCTCGTTGCTCATGAGTGATAAATCTATTCGGTACGTGCGACAGTGGCCGAACCGACAACCCGATCGCCATCGTAAATAACTAAGCCCTGCCCAGCCGCAAGACCAAAGAGCGGTTCATCTAATTCGACTTTGATTTCCGTGCCACTCTGTAGATAAGTGCAGGCAAGGGGCGAACCGTGTGCGCGCACTTGAGCAATACCACGGTGCTCAATATTTATCTTTGGTTCTGGTCCACACCAGATTGGTTGGTCGCCAACTATTTTTGAGACTGCAAGTGCTTCATGACTTCCGACAACAACGGTATTTGTCTTTGGTTCAATCTTTAATACATAACGTGGTTCACCGCCTGCTGCTGGAATTGTAATTCCAAGTCCGCGACGTTGTCCGATTGTGTAGGTATAGGCACCTTTATGTTCACCAAGTTTCTTGCCATCTTCATCAACGATTGATCCGACTTCACTTCCCAAGCGATCGCGCAACCAACCCGCATTGTCACCGGAAGGGACAAAACAAATATCGTGGCTATCTGGTTTATTGGCGACATAAAGGCCACGTCGTTTTGCTTCTATACGAACTTGGTCTTTAACCGTGTCGCCTAGCGGAAAATGTGCGCCAGCAAGTTGTTCGGTATTTAATACCGCGAGAACATATGACTGATCTTTTCCGGGATCTACTGCGCGATGCATAACGCGACCAAGTGGAGTTTCCTGCATTTGGGCATAATGCCCGGTACTTACGCCATCAAATCCCAGACCCCTTGCACGATCTAGTACTGCCGCAAATTTAATTTTTTCATTACAACGCAGACATGGATTTGGAGTTCTGCCATCTGCATATTCCGATAGAAAGTTTTCTACAACACCATCATGAAACTCTTCCGCCATATCCCAGATATAAAAGGGAATTCCAATTACATCTGCGGCGCGACGAGCATCATGCGAATCTTCAATTGTGCAACAACCTCGGGCGCCAGAGCGATATTTCTGGGGATTGCTCGAAAGTGCAAGGTGCACACCAATAACTTCATGGCCGGCTTCAACCGCGCGGGCAGCAGCAACCGCAGAATCAACGCCACCGCTCATTGCGGCAATAAGTTTCATTAGTTCAATCCACTTACAACAAAGGCGTTGCGTGCGCGTTCAACAACACTTGGCATTACTGCTAGGACTTGGTCAATCTCGGCCTTAGTATTAGTTGTTCCAATCGAAATTCTAAGTGAGGCATCGGCATCACTTTCACTTAACCCAAGTGCAACAAGTACATGACTTGGCCTTGGAACACCTGCACTGCAAGCAGATCCTGCTGAGGCGCTTATACCTTCGGTATCTAATAGAAGAAGTAGAGCATCACTTTCAGTTCCAGAAAAAGTTGCATTTACTATTCCGGGAAGCGCCGGATCTGAAATCGAATTTATAGTTACATCAGGAACGCAGCTCTTTAGGCCAGAAATAAAGTAGTCTCGAAGCTCGCGAATCTTTGCAAAATTGAACTCCTGATTTGCGATTGCATATTCCGCAGCCGCCGTGAATGCCACGATTGATGGCGCATTTAACGTTCCGCTGCGAATTTCGCGTTCTTGTCCCCCACCATGCAAGATCGGGGTTAAGTCGAGACCACGTCTTAAAATCAGCGCGGCAATCCCAAGTGGGCCACCAACTTTATGGGCGCTAATTGTTGCGGCGGTAACTCCTAATTTTGCGAAATCAAACTCAACTTTTCCAAAGCTCTGTACCGCATCGGTATGGACTGGAATATTACCCGTAATCTTTACGACCTCAGCAATTGGCTGGATTGAACCAAGTTCATTATTTGAATGCATGACGCTGATTACCGCGATTTCAGAGCCTCGAGTTGCCACGATATTTCTAAGGAAGTCCAGATCTATTACACCCGCTTTAGTAATTGGGATTCGTATCTCTTCGGCAGCTTCATGTTCTACTAGCCACTCGAGGGGATCCAAAATCGCATGATGTTCAAATGCCGATGTAACAATCACATTGCGATCCGGAGCTTGCCAGAAAAAACCTTTAATCGCTAAATTATTTGCTTCAGTTCCAGAACCGGTAAAAATAATTTCAGATGGATTTGCACCAACTAGTTCAGATAATTTATGTCTTGCATCTTCTACATCTTTGCGAACTGCCCGGCCCGGATTATGGATACTTGATGCATTGCCGAGTTTGCGCACCTGGGTATTTAACGCATCGATTGCAGCCTCATTGATCGGTGCGGTCGCCGCATGATCAAGGTAAATAGTCATGCGCCAAGGATAACTAACTAAGTTGATTAGGCCTTCTTAGCGGCAATTGCCGTGGTTGCTTGCGGCAAGACGTTGAATAAATCGCCGATGACCCCATAATCAGCCAATTCAAAGATCGGTGCCTCTGAATCTTTATTGATTGCGACAATCATCTTGCTGGTCTGCATTCCCGCGCGATGTTGAATCGCACCAGATATTCCACAAGCCACATAAAGTTGTGGACTTACACTCTTTCCAGTCTGTCCAACTTGGTGAGTGTGCGGATACCAACCGGCATCAGTCGCAGCGCGCGATGCACCGACTGCTGCGCCAAGTACATCCGCGAAAGCTTCGACAGGTTTGAAATCGCCATTTGTTCCCCGGCCACCTGAAACGACGATTGATGCTTCGGTTAGCTCTGGGCGGCCACCTTTTACAACAGGTTCGGTTGAAATAACTTGGCCAAGTTTTGCAGCATCGGAAATTGTTGGTGTGAACTCTTCAATTGTTGGAGTACCACTTCCCGCGATTGGCTCAATCGAGTTAGAACGTAAGGTTGCGATAGTTATGCCGTGTGTTACCGCGGCGTGAACTGTGGTTGATCCCCCGAATACCAATTGCGTTGTTACTAGGTCAGAGTCGATAGTTGATGCATCGGTAATAATTCCCGAATTAGTGGCAATCGCAAGGCGGCCAGCAATCTCTTTGCCTCTTGAACTTGATGTGATTAACACGGCAGCAGCTGACTTGCTGGCAACTAATTGTGCAAGTGTTTGCGCAACAGGTGCGGGTGAAAATTTTGTGACATCTATACCGTTACAGATAATTACATTATCAATTGCATAAGCACTTAGTTGTGAAACCAAGTTTGCATCAAACACAACCGCGCTGACCTTGCCAATTGCTTTGGCAAAAGTCGCAAGTTCGCCAGTTGATTTCGCTATCCTGCCATCAACAGCATCAACCAAAATTAATACTTCGCTCATCAGATAAGCCGCTTTTCTGCGAGGAAATCGGCCAACTTTGTGCCGCCATCTCCGCCATCTTCCACTTTAATTCCGACGCTTCGGGCTGGGCGAAGGACCGCATCCCTAACGTTTGACCAAGCAGCTTTACTTCCAACTTGATCTGCCGAGATTCCAACATCGGCTAAAGATTTAACGGTGATGGTCTTCTTCTTCGCCGCCATAATTCCTTTGAATGATGGATATCTTGGCTCATTTATTTTTTCAATCACACTTATCACAACCGGAAAATTCGCTTCCATATTTTCAATACCTAGCTCTGTTAATCTTGCGATTGAAACTTTTGTTGCGCCGAGATCAACGCTTACCGAACCAGCGAAGGTAAGTTGTGCCCAACCTAAACGCTCGGCCAACATTGCAGGAATAACACTCATGCGCGCATCCGTGGATTCAGTTCCACAAATAACCAGATCAAAACCGCCATCTGAAATCGCTTTACTTAATACCAACGAAGTTGCGAGCGCATCTGAACCACCTAAGCCAGCATCGCAAATATGTATCGCTTCATCGGCGCCCATAGAAAGAGCTTTACGTATCGCTTCAGTTGCGCGATCTGGTCCCATAGAAATTAAAGTAATTGTGTGACCGCTTCCTTCACCCGCTTCTTTAGTTGGAGAATTTGCTTCAACAATTCGCAGCGCTTCTTCAACTGCATATTCATCTAAATCATTTAAAACCGCATCAACACTTGCGCGATCTAGAACGCCACCGGCCATCTTTTTCTCAGCCCATGAATCTGGAACTTGCTTAACGCACACTGCAATCTTCATGTGCCAAATGTTACTCACCAGTAACCAAATACGCCACTATCTCAGGCTCATTTCAATACTCGGCAGTACCCGACCTGCAACCTTAAACTTCACCGATGCTCGCCCTACTTGCTCCAGGTCAAGGCTCCCAAACTCCGGGGTTCTTATCGCCGTGGCTTGAGGATCCGAAAGCTGCTCAACTAATTAGCACTTGGTCAGATGCAATCGGCTTAGACCTCGTTCGCCTTGGGACTACGGCGAGCGCTGATGAAATCCGCGATACCGCAAATGCTCAACCGCTACTTGTAGCAGGCGGCCTTATTGGTGCGACCAGACTTTTCCAGCAAGACCTTTCAGCAATTAGTTATGTGGCCGGACACTCTGTTGGTGAAATTACCGCCGCAGCAATAACTGGAGTTCTAGATCAAGTTTCCGCACTTAAATTGGTTCGGGCACGTGGTGAACAAATGGCAATTGCAGCAAATGGTTCAGATTCTGGAATGTCTGCAGTTCTAGGTGGTGAACGCGAAGTTGTTATCGCGGCCATTAACGCTGCTGGTCTTACTGCTGCAAATGAAAATGGTGGCGGACAAATTGTTGCTGCTGGTTCACTTACCGCTCTCGCTGCTCTCTCTGAAAATCCGCCAGAAGGTTCCCGGGTTCGCGCGCTAGCAGTTTCTGGTGCTTTTCATACTTCAACAATGTCACCGGCCATTTTACATCTTGCAACACTTGCCGCGTCGCTAACAGAATCTGATCCAATGGCGCTATTTATCTCGAATAAAGATGGTGCAGTAATTGAGAGCGGTCGGGAAATTTTAGATCGAATAGTTGGTCAAATCGCTGCTCCAGTTCGCTGGGATCTCTGCATGGAGACGATGGCTAAATGTGGTGTTACCGGAGTTATTGAAGTACCTCCTGCAGGAACACTCACTGGTTTAGTAAAACGCGCCCAAGGTGAGATTGAAACTTTTGCTCTTAAAGGCCCCGAAGATTTAGCTGCCGCGGCAGAATTCATTGCGAAACATTATGAAGGAGGTACTAATTAATGTCGCTTAAATTCGCGCAAGAAGTTCAGAGCGCTCGCATCCTTTCAGTCGGCGCCTATCGCCCACCTCGAGTTGTTCCTAACTCAGAGATCGTTGGCCGTATTGATTCAACTGATGAATGGATCCAACAGCGCACCGGAATTCAAAGTCGTCACATCGCAAGTGCGGATGAATCTCTTATCGATATGGCAGAAAAATCCGCGATAATCGCAATTAAGCGCGCTGGCTTAACCGCTGAAGATATTGATGCCGTTATCTTTGCAACTATAAGTTATCCATACCAAGCGCCAAGTGCTGCGACAGAGTTACTTGTGCGCCTTGGAAACACAAAGGCAGCTGCCTTCGATATTTCAGCAGCCTGTGCGGGTTTTTGTTATGGCGTTGCACTTGCAAATGATTTAGTCCGAAATAAGACGGCTAAGAATGTTTTAGTAATGGGCGCAGAAAAACTCTCG
>QYQH01000027.1 GCA_007280395.1 Actinomycetales bacterium
GCAGCAGCAAAGCTAGCGAAAGACAATAACGTAACCGTTGTACTAACTCCTGCCCCTGTCGCACCGCTAACTGGTTGGGAAGGTTTAGTTGATGTCGTGGTTCCGAATGAGGGCGAAGCAGCAGCACTTACTGGTATCGAAGGCGATGTTGCAAAACAAGCCGCGGCACTTTCAAAGGCGCTTGGTTGCAAATACGTTGTGATTACTCTTGGGCCGAAGGGTGCATTCGCAACCGATGGCGAAAGATCCGAAACAATTTCTGCCCCACAAGTAACTGCTGTCGACACCATCGGAGCAGGAGACACCATGTGTGCAAACCTTGCAACTCGTCTTGCAGCAGGCGACGACATCTTTACCGCAACTCGGTTTGGCGTTTATGCTGCAACTCTGAAAGTAACTCGAAAAGGTTCGGCGATGGCCTCTCCGACACCAAGTGAAGTTTTAAAATTTATCTCAGAGAACAACTAACTAAGGAGCGAAAATGAAAAACACCGGAATCATTAACCGCGATATCTCTGCAATGGTTGCGCGTACCGGCCACTTTGATCGCATTGTTATTTCAGATGCTGGTTTTCCGGTTCCTGCTGGAGTTCCTTGCATTGATCTTTCTATGGGAGCTAACCTGCCGAAGGTTGTAGATGTATTGAAGATGCTTACTTTGGAACTTCCTATCGAACAATTCTGGTTTGCAAGTGAGATCCAACCAAGCGCCGATGGCCGCGCTAAGGAACTTTCAGCAATTATGACAAAGGCTGAATGTATTCCGCTGCCGCATGCCGAGTTTAAGAAGCTTGCTTATGGCGCAGTTGGAGTTATTCGCACCGGCGATTACCTCGCATGGGGCAACGTAATGGTTGCGTCTGGTGTTGCTTACTAAACCAATCTCTTTACCTGCTGTTCACTTTGCCGAAATCATTTTCTGTGAAAATTGGGCGTAGTCTTCCTCAAATCAGGCAAGCGGTAATTTAGTGAACATACACTTGAGGAGTTAGAGATGAATCAAAAGACAAATGCAGATGGTTTTATTAGCGTTGATGATATTCGCGGACAATTGCTGAAAGTTGCCGATAGATTGCATAAGAGCTTTAAGGAAAACTTTGGCGCCGAGACCATCGAGAAATATGTATTTGAATCATTTGATTTGTTAGATGCCAAGAGTGAAGTAAAAGTCTATCTGCCGTCACTTACTGAACGTTTTGCAAGAGAAAGATTGCAAGCATTGTTAAAGGCGCAGAATTTACACGATCATGATGCTTTCGACATCCTTTTTGTTTGCGTACATAATTCAGGTCGCTCACAAATGGCGGCAGGTTTTATGTCGAAATTGGGTGGTGAGCGTGTTGTTGTTCGCTCTGCTGGTTCTGCACCGAAAGAGAGCATTTCTCCAGAAGTCGTTGAAGCAATGGCCGAAGTGGGAATCGATATTAGCCAAGAGTTCCCAAAGCCATTGACTGATGAAGTGGTTCGAGGATCGGACGCAGTAATCACAATGGGATGTGGTGATGCTTGCCCGATTTACCCAGGAAAACGTTACGAAGATTGGACGCTAGATGATCCAGCAGGGCAAGGACTTGAATCGGTACGAGTTATTCGCGATGAAATCAGGAAGCGCGTAGAAACACTTCTTGCCGATTTAATTAATAACTAAATACCGTTTAGCTTTCTAAGCCTTTCAAGCCTTGTAATTTTTGAAGTGGTTTGTTATTGAACCAATTCCATCAATTCCAGTCTTAACAACTTCGCCACCTTTTAGGTACTTCTCTGGCTTGAATCCCATACCAACGCCTTGTGGTGTTCCAGAGTTAATAATGTCGCCAGCATGAAGCTCCATAACTTGTGACAAGTACCAGACGCAATAGTTGATATCAAAGATCATGTCACTCGTGTTTGAATCTTGACGACTTTCGCCATCAACTGTGCACCAGAGGCGAAGGTTCTGTGGATTTTTCAATTCATCTGGTGTGACAATCCATGGACCAACTGGATTGAATGTTGGGAATGACTTTCCCTTTACCCATTGACCTGAACGTTCAACCTGCCAATAGCGCTCGGATACATCCTGTGAAATCGTATAACCAAGAATGTAATCAGCTGCTTCTTCCGGAGATTTCAGATAGAGCGCGCGCTTCTTTATAACAACACAGATTTCAACTTCGTAATCTGTCTTCACTGAGTTTGGCGGGATGATTACATCATCGTTACCACCGATAACAGTGTCTGGCGCCTTCATAAAAATAATTGGTTCAACTGGTGGGGTTGCGCCAGTTTCGATTGCATGTTGCTTGTAGTTCAAACCGATGCAGATTGCCTTTGTAGGACGTGCGACTGGGGAACCGAGACGATAATAAGAAATTTTAACTTTAGGGCGAGATGAGAGATCGAGATTTGTCACCTTTTCTAGCGCACCATTTTCAAGTTCGATGCGATTCCAATCGGCTATCACATCATCAACAAATACTGCTTCATTATCATTTATGACTACAGCAGGTTTCTCTTTATTGAATTCCCCAAGGCGTGCAATGCGCATTTCGTCCCCTTTTTATTGAGATGTATTGAGATGTTTTGAGTAATTGAAATTTAGTCCCTTAATTAAATATAACAAAATGGCCAAAATATGAGATGAATGGAGTTGTTGCGGTAGACGGCGAAGTTCTCTGAGGAGTAGATTGCACGCATGAGCGAAGAGGTATTCAAAAGGCGCAGTGAGAATTGGTTTAAGGCCGAAGGTAAGCATGGATATATCTATCGTGAGCGCTTCCGCAATATGGGATTCGGCTCCGAGGTATTTTCTGATAAACCAGTCATTGGTATCGCAACAACTTGGTCTGAATTAAATCCTTGCAATGCCCACCTCGATCGCGTAGCTGAAGCTGTAAAGCGTGGAGTCTGGGAGGCTGGTGGTTTTCCACTTGAGTTTCCAACAATGTCACTTGGCGAACCAGTACAACGTCCAACAACAATGTTATGGCGAAATTTGCTCGCAATGGAGACTGAGGAGTTAATTCGTTCTAATCCACTTGATGGTGTTGTGCTACTTGCCGGTTGCGATAAGACGCCACCAGGTATGTTGATGGGCGCCGCATCTGTTGATCTTCCAACTTTAATGATCACTGGTGGACCGATGTTAAATGGTCGCTATAAGGGCGAAACTCTGGGATCTGGAACTGCAGTTTGGAAATATTCAGAACAAATTCGCGCAGGTAAATTAAGTATCGAAGAATTCTTTGCAATGGAATCTTGTTCTGCACGATCAAATGGTTCTTGTATGACCATGGGAACTGCATCAACAATGGCATGTGTTACTGAAGCGCTCGGAGTTCAACTTCCAGGAAGCGCCGCGATTCCTGCCGTAGATGCTCGACGTTTCTCTACTTCACAAGAAGCCGGCCGTCGAATTGTTCAAATGGTTTATGACGATCTAATTCTTTCAAAAATTTTAACTCGTGAAGCCTTTGAGAATGCAATCAAAGTCAATGCGGCAATCGGTGGTTCAACCAATGCTGTTGTTCACTTACTTGCAATTGCTGGGCGTATCGGCGTAAAGCTTGAGTTAGATGACTTCGATTCACTTGCACGTGAAGTCCCGGTACTTGTGAACCTAATGCCATCAGGTAAGTATTTGATGGAAGAGTTCTTTGATGCTGGCGGACTTCCTGTAGTAATGAAGGAGATTGAGAGCATGCTGCACACTGATCAGATCACAGTATCTGGCAAGACTGTAGGCGAAAATATTGCAACGGCAGAATCTTGGAACGCTGATGTCATCACGCCCCTATCAAAACCATTCCAAAAGGCTGGTTCTGGAATTGTCGTTCTAAAGGGATCACTAGCCCCAGATGGTTGCGTACTTAAAGTTTCAGCAGCAACCCCAGAACTTATGGTTCATACTGGCGAAGCACTTGTCTTTGAAGAGATTGAAGATTATTTAATCGCCTCTGAAGATATGAATCTACCTGTTACAAAAGATACTGTTTTGGTTTTGAAGCATGCTGGGCCTCGTGGTTTCCCAGGTTTCCCTGAAGTTGGCAATATGCCAATCCCAAGAAAACTTTTGGAACAAGGAATTACCGACATGGTTCGTATCTCTGATGCCCGAATGTCAGGAACTGCATATGGAACCGTATTGCTTCACACATCCCCAGAAGCCGCAGTCGGTGGACCACTTGCTCTTGTTAAGAGCGGCGACATGATTGAACTAAACGTTCCCAATCGTTCAATCAATTTATTAGTCTCTGAAGAAGAGATGGCAAAGCGCAAAGCTGCCTGGGTTGCACCTGCTCCTAAGCACACACGAGGTTGGTCGAAGCTTTATTACGAGACTGTGCAACAAGCACACCTCGGTGCCGATCTTGATTTCCTAAATGGCTCGTCTGGAAGCGGAATTCCTCGCCATTCACATTAGTTCTTAAGTAAGAATTAAAAAGGTTTTGCGAACTCGCAGTTCTCAGTTGCTTCAAGTTCAAATAAACGATTCCATTTTGCGGTGCGATCTGCGCCATGTGTAGAGCCCACTTTAATTTGGGATGCACGCCAACCAGTTGCGAGATCTGCAAGCCATGAATCTTCAGTCTCACCACTTCGAGCAGATACAACTGTCTTAAAGTTATTTGCTTGGGCAGTAGTTAGAACTTTTTGTGTTGATGTGACTAAACCATTTTGATTGGCTTTGATCAGAATTGCATTTGCACTTTTCTCATCGATGCCACGCTGGAGTCGCGCGAGGTTGGTGGTAAATAAATCATCACCAAGAACTTGAAGATTCTTCGGGGCGTTGGCCATAAATTGGTTCCAAGATTGCCAATCATCTTCGGCAAATGGATCCTCGATAGAGAGGATTGGATGATCTTTAACCATCTTTGAAATAAAGGCGACGAATTCCTCTTGGCTAAACTCTTTGTTAAGCGCAGTTAACTTGTATTTATTGCCATCGAAGAATTGAGTGGATGCAACATCAATAGCCAGGCTTACTTGCTTGCCAGGCTCTAACCCAACTTCACTGATGCAATTGGTAAGAAATTCTAGGGCGTTATCTATGGTTGGAAATGCAATTCCAAGGCCACCTTCATCTGCAATTAAATGTGTGATGGCACCCGACTTGGCTCCTTTGCTTGCGGCTAGTTCGCGGATTGCAACAATCCAGGAGAGCGCTTCACTAAATGAAGTTGCGCCATTTGGAAGTACTAAAACATCTTGAATATCAATTGTGCGATTTGCATGTGCACCACCGGAGAGAATATTTACCATCGGCATTGGAATAAGTAATTTGCCTTCAGGTTGGAAATATCTTGCAAGTGATAAGCCTGACTCTTATACACCTCTAACGCTGCCGACGAATAGAGGGTTGGAGATTCAGGTTGTCGCCGTAGCCACGACAAAGAAAA
>QYQH01000046.1 GCA_007280395.1 Actinomycetales bacterium
CAGAAGCGGCAGCTGAATAACAATGATTGACGAAGCGCTAGAACATCTAGTTAAGGGGATTGTTGATAATCCTGATGATGTAGTTATTACAACTAAAGATCATCGTCGTGGGACAACGCTAGAAGTTCGAGTTAATCCAGATGACATTGGCAAAGTGATTGGCCGCAATGGTCGCACTGCACGTGCACTTCGTACAGTTATTAGTGCGATCGCTGGTCATTCAGTTCGCGTAGATCTCATCGAGGCTGACGAGGCTCGCTAATAGTGCAACTTGTCGTTGCCAGAATTGGTCGCGCACATGGAGTTCTTGGTGAGGCGACAGTAGAAGTTCGTACTGATCAACCTGACGATCGATTTTATGTTGGCTCTGTCCTTGCGACGGAGCCATCAACTTTTGGTCCACTAACGATTACTTCAGTTAGAGACCATAACGGAACGCTTCTCTTAGGATTTGCCGGAGTTAGTGATCGCAACGAAATTGAAAAACTTAAAAATGTTTTATTGCTTGCCGATGTAGATATCGATGCAGACTCAACTGAAGATGACTTTCATGTTCAACAGTTGCTTCAATGCCAAGTAACAACGGAAGCAGGGCTTGAAATCGGACCCGTAACAGATGTGATTAATTTGCCGGGCCAAGATGTGCTTACCGTTGATTTTAACGGACGTGAAGTTTTGATCCCATTCGTAAAAGCTATAGTTCCTATCGTGGATGTTAAAAATCGTATAATCGTTATAGTCCCACCGATTGGGTTATTAGATGAATAACGTTAATCGCTTTGATGTAATCACAATATTTCCAGAATATTTAGCGCCGTTAAATCTTTCGCTTATTGGCAAGGCGCAGGCCGCAGGTCTAATTTCCATTGGGATACATGATCTTCGGGACCAAACAAGTGATGTTCATGGCTCAGTAGATGACACTCCTTATGGCGGTGGCGCTGGCATGGTGATGTCGCCAGAACCTTGGGGCAGTGCGATTGATTCCATTGCAGAACTTATTCCTAATGAAGTTCATGAATTAATCGTTTTAACTCCGGCTGGACAGAAGCTCACCCAAGAACTTGCGATTGAACTAACGAAATCGAAGCACCTGATATTCGCTTGTGGGCGATATGAAGGGATTGATGTTCGAGTAAGTGATTTCTACGCTACTCAGAAAAATTTTAAAGTTCGTGAAGTATCTATTGGAGACTATGTTTTAGGTGGTGGCGAGGTAGCAACGCTTGTCATCATGGAAGCGATAATTCGCTTACTCCCAGGAGTGATTGGTAACCCAGCCTCACTTGATGAAGAGTCACACACTTTGACTTCAGATGGCGGGGCTTTGGTGGAATATCCAAATTACACAAAGCCAAAAGAGTGGCGCGGACTAAGCGTTCCTGATGTCCTGTTGTCGGGAAATCATGGCGAAATTGCGAAGTGGCGATTAGAGCAGGCACTAATTCGTACCAAGAATCGCCCGCGCTAATAGCTTTTTAACTCGCGAGTAACTAACGACCTGCGCTAAGTTTCCCCAATGGCATCAATCGATCCGAAGATTCAAGCGCGGTTAATCCGCGATTTAGAACCAGTTGTTGAGGTCGAATTAGAGCGTCACGTTGCAACCACAAAAGATTGGTACCCACACGAATTCGTACCATGGAGTGAGGGCCGAACATTTGCTGGTCCACTAAATGGCGATGCCTGGGAAGCAAAAGATTCCAAGTTAAGTGCGATTGCACAGGATTCGCTAATTCTAAATTTACTTACTGAAGATAATCTGCCGAGTTACCACACCGAAATTGCAGTCTCTATGAGCCGCGAAGGTGCATGGAATACCTGGATAAATCGTTGGACTGCTGAAGAAGCCCGTCATGGAATTGTTATGCGTGATTATCTAATGGCAACTCGTGGCGTTGACCCAAATGAACTTGAAGATTTACGTATGGCCCACATGATGGCGGGCTATCAAACGCCCTATGACAACGATATGTTGCACACCGTTTCATATGTAACTTTCCAAGAACTTGCCACTCGAATTTCACATCGCAATACTGGGCGAATTTCAAATGATGAAGTTTGCGAAGGAATGTTGGCGCGAGTAGCGCTCGATGAAAATCTACACATGTTGTTCTATCGCAATTTGCTCGGTGCCGCAATTGATATGGAGCCAAATGCCGCGATGGTTGCAATTAAAGATGTTGTGACGAATTTCCAAATGCCAGGCGCAGGAATGCCAGGTTGGGGACGAAAGTCCGTACAAATCGCACTCGCCGGCATTTATGATCCAAAATCTCACCTAGAGGATGTAGTCGCACCAGTTCTACGTGCTTGGAATATTTTTAGTAGAGAAGATTTCACAGCCGAGGGCGCAGCAGCTCGTGATGAGTTAGCTGCATATATAGCGGCAGCAGAAGCTGATGTCTCTAAATTTGTTGAAAAACGAGATGCTCACTTCGATCGTTTAGTTGCTAGAGGCCAGAATCCAATTCGCATTAAGGATTAATCCGGATAAAGCAAGATTGAAGCAGGAAGGGTGCTGTAGGCGGGAATAATTTCGACACGCCGAGAGTTGATTAGGTAAGCGGACTACTTATACGACACTATCCGCCCTGTTGGCAGTTATCAGAATTGCTGCGGTAAATTTTAAGAGGAGGTGCCATGGCAACGGATTACGACACACCTCGAAAGCAAGATGAAGAACTTCATGAAGAATCACTTGAAGAACTCAAAGCTCGTCGAGCAGATGCTCAATCTGGTCAAGTAGATATTGACGAAGAGGATGCGGCCGAGAATTTAGAACTTCCAGGCGCTGATCTTTCAGGCGAAGAGTTGACGGTTCGCGTAGTTCCAAAGCAAGAAGATGAATTCACTTGCTCAAGATGTTTCTTAGTTCATCACGCTTCACAACTCGCAAAAGGTGAGGGCGCAAAAGCAGTCTGTAAGGATTGTGCCTAAGTTAGTGTTCTGCAACGTTAAGTAATTTAGCTAACTCATTCGCTCTATTGGTGCTTATTAGCCAGTAGGGCGTTTTATCTTTTGGATCCCTTAAATCAATTTTGATTGCAGTACTTACCCAAAATCTAATCTGTAGATAACTCGCAGGGTCGGCATCTACGCCGCGAATCCGTTTAAATTCTACGGCCTCTAGCGCTTTGAAATTGTGGATAAAAGCTCGCTCTATGGCTGCAGGCCCAACTAGCAACCAGCCTTTAGTAACTGTGATTTCTAGAGCTGTCCGCTTGGCTGCAAAAATTAATAGTCCAAATTGAATCAAGGAGACGGTAATCGCGGCTCCATTTCCTAGCGCCGCCCAGATAGATAACGAAACAGAGGCTGCCATAAATATCGCGAAGGCCCAGAGCCATTTACTCCAACTCAACTTCTCTTGATAAATCGGAACCCCGTAGTCCAAATCTTTATGTCTCTTAATTTTTCCCACAGGCGCACGCTACGGCATAACCGTTGCGTTTATTTGCTCAGACATCATCACAGGTTAGGCTTCACTCATGAGTCGTGTTCCAAGTACGGTGCCACCAGAGGGTGCAGAGATTCCAACTCGCCATGCCAAGGCGCCACTTCCTGGAACAAAAATTCCCTCTCACTTCGGACATTGTTTCGGTTGTGGTGAATTACATCCAACTGGTCTGCATTTAATTGCACATGCCGGTGAAGGTCAGAATTTAACTGCAGTATTTACCGTTACCGAAGATCATCAAGGTGCACCAGGACTTGCACACGGAGGACTCTTATCACTTGCTTTTGATGAGGCTCTTGGAAAACTTATGTGGCTGATTCGCTCTCCTGCAGTTACTGCAAGGTTGGAAACCGATTTTCTGCTTCCGGTTCCATTGGGAACGGTTATACATATAAGTGCGGAAATTACTGGCCAGGTTAATCGGAAAGTTTATTGCAGCGCAGTCGGTCGAATAGATTCTATTGATGGTCCAATTGCAGTTAGAGCCGCCGCCCTATATGTAATAGTTCCGATGCAACACTTCCTAGACAATGCACCTAAGGCCTACTTAGCTCATGTAACCGCACATCCAGAGCTACTCGCATTCGTTGATCTAGAGTTTGAAATTAATCCATGAGCGTTGAAGTTTTAATAACCCGCTTGGATTCTTCGGTTACGCTGCCTAGTTATGCAAAGCCTGGCGATGCCGGCGCCGATTTAACTTCCCGAATTGATGTAACCCTGCAGCCAGGGGAGCGCACACTAGTTCCAACTGGAATTTCAATCGCACTCCCGAACGGTTATGTTGCGCTAGTTCACCCGCGCTCGGGTCTGGCGATTAAGCATGGGGTCACGATGGTTAATTCTCCAGGAACGGTCGATGCTGGCTTTCGTGGTGAGTTACAAATAATTCTAATTAATCATGATCCAAAAGCGGCCATCTCATTTAAAAAAGGCGATCGAATCGCACAGTTAGTTATTCAAAGAGTTGAGCACGCGGAATTTATTGAAGTAAAAACCCTGCCTGGTTCAGATCGTGGTGCTGGTGGCTTTGGTTCTACTGGCTTTGGTTCTACTGGAGGTAATGCCTGATGCAGGATGCAGAGAGAGCAAAAGTAGTAACGGCGCTTGGTGGCAAAAAGGGAATTATTGATTCGACAATTCCATCGCTAATTTTTCTACTTACATACAACGTTACGCATAATTTGAAAGCCTGCTTATATATTTCAATTGCAACTGCTGGGCTATTAATGATTTGGCGTTTAATTAAGCGAGACACCTTGACGCATTCAATCTCTGGATTTATCGGGATTGCTTTCTGCGGATGGTTCGCTTGGAAGACTGGTGCAGCAAAAGATTATTACGCTCCTAGTCTCTGGAAAAACTCGGCCTTTGCGTTGGTCTACTTAATTTCAATTCTTATAAAATGGCCACTAATCGGAGTTCTTCTGGGTCCAATCTTGGGAGAAAATTTAAATTGGCGAAAAAATCCTGCTCGAATGGCCGCCTATAAGAAGGCGACTTGGATCTGGTTTGCACTCTTTGCTATTCGTCTAGGGGTCCAGTATCCACTCTTTAAAGCGAATCAATTAAATGCCCTGGGAATTGCAAATATTTTCTTAGGATTTCCACTTTATTTGGCGACGCTGTGGGGAACTTGGCTCGTGATTAAATCTGTTCCAACCGCAAAACCCGATTAATTACTTGAAATAAAGCAGTTCTTTAACAACTCTTCAGCGGCGGCCGTCGCAATGAAGAGCAGTTCATCTCCAGCAGAGTAAACATCATGTGCATGTGGAGTTATTACTTGTCCATCGCGAACAATTGCCGCAAGAGTTGCATTCTCGGGAAGTTTTACCTCTTCAACTGTGCGACCTAAACACTTAGCTGCTTCTGGAAGTGTAATTTCTACCAAACTGGCTTCACCTTTGCGAAGTGAGAATAGGCGAACCACATCACCGACCGATACTGCTTCTTCAACAATTGCCGAGATAATTCTTGGTGTTGAAACAGAAACGTCTACGCCCCAGGACGAATCAAACATCCACTCATTTTTTGGGTGATTTACCCGTGCTACAACTCTAGGAACACCATATTCAGTCTTAGCCAAGAGTGAGGCAACAAGATTTACCTTGTCATCACCGGTTGCAGCAATCATGACTTGGCAGGTATCTAATTTCGCATTATCTAACGAGGAAATTTCGCAGACATCAGCCATAAGCCATTCTGCGCTTACAACACTCTCGAGCTTTAGCGCCTTTGGGTCGCGATCGATCAGGAGTACTTGATGGCCATTATCAATTAGTTCGCGCGCAATTGAACGTCCAACATTCCCAGCACCAGCAATCGCAATTCTCATAAGTCCTAAGCCTCTTCCGGAGATTTTGCGAGTGCGGCTTCGACATCTGCGAGAGCAGAATCCGTCACCATTACATGAACCAAATCGCCCTCTTGAAGAGCAGTATTTTCGGTGGGAATCATTCCTTCACCTAGGCGAGTAATAAAAGCAACGCGGGCTTTTGTGGAAGTTTCAATCAGAGAAACTGGTTGTCCGAACCAATCACGGTGGATATGAACTTCGCATAGTTGAAGCACACCACTTGCATCGCGCCACTCTGAACGTGAACCTTCTGGGGCAAGTCGGCGAATAATCTGATCTGTAGTCCAAAGTACCGTTGCGACTGTTGGAATACCAAGACGTTGATAAATTTCTGCACGAGCTGGATCGTAAATACGAGCAACTACTTTCTCAACGCCATATGTTTCGCGCGCAACTCGCGCAGCGAGAATATTTGAGTTATCACCATTGGAAACTGCTGCGAAGGCATCGGCTTTTTCAATTCCAGCTGCAAGCAAAATATCTCGATCGAAGCCAACTCCGGCGATAGTTTGGCCTTTAAAATCCGGACCTAACCTGCGAAATGCCTCTTGATTCTGGTCAATTATTGATACTGAATGGCCGGCTGCCTCTAAATCAATGGCTAAACCAGAGCCGACCCGACCGCAACCCATAATCACTACGTGCACGAAGTACAACTTACACCCTTAAGGTTCATCTATGGAATCCAAAATAGGAAACGCCGAAAGTTTATTAAAAGTAGGCGACCGAATAACGGTAGAAATTGGACCAATTGCGCATGGTGGCCATTTTATTGCGCGCCATAAGGGCCAGGTTATTTTTGTTCGATATGGAATTACTGGAGAAGAAGCTGTCGTAGAAATAACTTCGGTCTCTTCGAAATTAGCACGCGGCGATGCGATAGAAATAATTAAAGCGTCCGAAGATCGTGTAATCCCGCCTTGTAAGTATGCAGTTGCTGGCGGGTGCGGTGGTTGCGACTTCCAACATATTAATATTGCAAAACAGAGTGAATTTAAGCGTTCGGTGATTCGTGAACAATTTTCGCGCCTTGGTAGAATCGAAATAGATCTTGATGTAATCGCAGTAGATCCTAAGGATGGCCTGCACTGGCGGACGCGGATGGACTTTGCGATTTCAAAGAATGGTAAACCGGGACTCTTCTCTGCGCGCAGTAAAGAGGTTACCGAGATTGATAAGTGTTTAATTGCGGTTGAAGCGATAAATGATCCAGTGATGTTCTCGCGAAATTGGAAAGGCGATGATCGGTTAGAAGTTGCGGTATCAAATTCTGGCGAACGAAATGTCTCTAGAGGTGGACGGAGTATTTCTGGGCCAACACAATTGCACGAGGTAGTTGGCGAACATACTTTTGAAATATCACCAACCTCTTTCTGGCAGAGTCACAAGGCTGCACCGGAAACACTCTCGAAATTAGTTATGGATTTATTGGCACTTCGCCCCGGAGACCAAGTTTGCGATCTTTACGGTGGTGTTGGGTTATTTACCGCCCCGATATCCGAAGATATTGGCGATATCGGCAAAGTCCACCTAATTGAATCAAGCCACCGGGCGACCCAGGATGCGCTTAAAATTTTCGATAAGAAGAAAAATGTAATGATTCATTCCGGTCGGGTCGAACAGAAGCTGCCACTTATTAATCGGATCGATGTCATCTTGTTAGATCCGCCACGTACTGGCGCTGGTGAGATGGTTGTAAAGCAGATGATGGCGAAGAAGCCACGCACAATTGTTTATGTTTCATGCGACCCGGCATCGCTCGCAAGAGATGCCAAGCAACTCGAAGAGGGCGGTTATCACCTAGATCACATCGTTGGCTTCGACCTATTCCCAATGACCCACCACGTGGAATGTGTGGCTCGCTTTACCCTCGGTTAAGATGCGGTCATGAGTAAAAATTCCTTTGGCGCTAAGGTTGAAATCGAAGTATCAGGTAAGAAATATGAAATCTTTGACATCACTAAGTTGCCGGCGGCAAAGACTCTTCCATTTAGCCTAAAAGTTTTACTTGAAAATTTACTCCGCACTGAAGATGGCGCGAATATAACTTCTGCTCAGATAGAGGCACTCGCTAATTGGAATCCAGATTCTGAGCCCGATACTGAAATTCAATTTACGCCAGCGCGCGTAATCATGCAAGATTTCACCGGCGTACCGTGCATTGTGGATTTAGCAACAATGCGAGAAGCAATCGTAGAATTAGGTGGAGATCCCGCAAAGGTGAACCCACTTGCTCCTGCAGAACTAGTGATTGATCACTCTGTCATTGCAGATAAATTTGGTACGGCGACAGCCTTTAAAGAGAACACAGATATTGAGTATCAACGCAATCAAGAGCGTTATAGATTCTTGCGCTGGGGACAGAGCGCATTTGATGAGTTCAAAGTTGTTCCACCTGGAACTGGAATTGTTCACCAAGTAAACATTGAGTATTTAGCAAGAGTAATAATGACGCGCAATATAAACGGAGTGCTCCGCGCATATCCAGATACCGTAGTAGGAACTGATTCACACACGACCATGGTGAACGGACTTGGAGTATTGGGTTGGGGAGTTGGTGGGATTGAAGCTGAAGCAGCACTTCTCGGGCAGCCAGTTTCAATGCTTATTCCGCGAGTTGTTGGCTTTAAATTAACTGGCAAACTTCCAGTTGGTACTACTGCTACTGATTTAGTTCTCACAATTACCGAAGCGCTTCGTAAGCATGGTGTCGTCGGAAAGTTTGTAGAATTTTATGGCCCTGGAGTAACTGCGCTTCCGATGGCTAATCGAACGACAATTGGAAATATGTCGCCGGAATACGGTTCAACTTGTGCAATCTTCCCAATTGATGAGGAAACCATTCGTTACATGGCACTAACTGGCCGAACCGCGGATCAACTTGCGTTAGTTGAAGAGTATGCAAAGCGTGTTGGAATTTGGCATAACCCAAATGAGGTTCCTCGTTTCTCTGAAACTCTGGAGTTAGATTTAGCGACAATTGTTCCCTCAATCGCTGGACCTAAACGTCCACAAGATCGAATTCAACTCTCCAATTCCAAAGCCGCATTTGAAAAAATTGTTCCTACTTATTTCACAGGTAAAACTGCAAAGTCAGCGGTGAATATCTCGCTTAACGGAAGCCCTACATCAGTCTCCAATGGGGCTGTTGTAATTGCATCAATTACATCTTGCACAAATACTTCGAATCCAAGTGTGATGATTGGCGCTGCCCTTCTTGCAAAGAAGGCGGTTGAGAAGGGTTTGCGCAGTAAACCTTGGGTGAAAACTACCCTTGCCCCAGGATCTAAAGTTGTAACAGATTATTATGATCGTGCAGGCTTGACTACATATATGGAACAGCTTGGCTTTAACTTAGTTGGCTATGGTTGCGTTACTTGTATCGGCAACTCAGGACCGCTTCCAGTTGAGATCAGCAAAGCAATACATGAAAATGATCTAGCAGTCACTGCAGTTCTATCTGGAAATAGAAACTTTGAAGGCCGCATCAGCCCAGATGTAAAGATGAACTACTTGGCTTCACCACCCTTAGTTGTTGCTTATGCGCTAGCCGGAACAATGGATCACGATTTTGAGAGCGACCCACTCGGAAATGATTTAGCAGGCAAAGCCGTGTACCTAAAAGATATTTGGCCGACAAGTGCGGAAATCCAGAGCGTTGTAGATTCTTCGATTTCATCCGAGATGTTCACTAAAGATTACGCGACTGTCTTTGAAGGCGACCATCGCTGGAAATCTCTTGATACGCCTACCGGAAAAGTTTTTGACTGGGATCTTAAATCTACTTATGTGCGCAAACCTCCTTACTTCGAGGGCATGCCAAGAAATCCAGAGCCGGTAAAGGACATTTCAAAGGCGCGCGTAATGGCAATTCTTGGTGATTCTGTTACGACTGATCACATCTCACCTGCTGGAAATATTAAGGCGGATTCACCTGCTGGTAAATATTTGGCTGACCATGGAATCGATCGCGCTGATTTCAACTCATATGGTTCACGCCGCGGAAACCATGAAGTAATGATTCGTGGCACATTCGCAAACATTCGTCTGAAAAATCTCTTGCTAGATGGTGTTGAAGGTGGCTTCACGAAGAACTTTATAAACAATGGTGAGCAATCAACTATTTATGATGCATCTATTGCATATCAAGCTGCAAAAATTCCACTAGTAATTCTTGCTGGAAAAGAATATGGATCTGGTTCATCTCGTGACTGGGCAGCGAAAGGTACGGCGCTACTTGGAATTAAAGCAGTAATCGCAGAATCATTTGAGAGAATTCACCGCTCCAATTTAATTGGAATGGGTGTTCTTCCCTTGCAATTCCCAACAGGTGAAAACGCAATTTCACTTGGATTAACTGGCGATGAGGAATTTACAATTACCGGAATTGAAGCGCTAAATACTGGGGGAGTTCCAAAGACGGTCAAGGTCGCTGCGGGTGGTAAGAGCTTTGATGCGGTAGTTCGAATCGATACCCCTGGAGAAGCTGATTACTTCCGTCATGGCGGCATCATGCAATATGTGCTGCGTTCACTTCTCTAAATAAATAGAGCTGCTCTAGACTACGAATATGTCGAACTACATTGAAAGCATTGGTGGCCCGCACGACCTGTCTGCGCTTTCGTATTCGCAGTTAAGTGAATTATCTGCAGAAATCCGTGGCTTTCTTATTGAAAAAGTTTCCAAGAGTGGTGGACACTTAGGACCGAACCTTGGAGTAGTTGAATTAACCATTGCAATTCACCGCATCTTTGAATCTCCAAAGGACACTATTATCTTTGATACTGGCCATCAAAGTTATGTTCATAAGTTATTGACTGGTCGAGTATCTGGCTTTGATAAATTGCGACAGCGTGGTGGAATTTCAGGGTATCCAAATCGTGCTGAGAGCGAACACGATGTCGTCGAGAATTCACATGCATCGACAGCGCTCTCTTGGTCAGATGGCGTAGCCCGCGGAAATTTGATTAAAGGTGATCTAGATAAGACCGTTGTTTGCGTTGTCGGAGATGGTGCGCTCACAGGTGGAATGTCTTGGGAGGCGCTAAATAACATTGCTTCTAGCGAGGAGCTAAGGCTGGTAATTGTTGTAAATGACAATGAACGTTCTTATTCACCGACTATTGGCGGGCTAGCTACTTATCTATCTACTTTGCGGACAACAAGCGGCTATGAAAAATTCTTAGATTGGGGCAAGGGCGTCCTTGAAAAGACTCCAGTTGTTGGCGGTCCTATTTACGAAACGTTACATGGAGTTAAAAAGGGCCTTAAAGATATCGTCGCGCCACAAGGAATGTTCGAAGATCTTGGACTTAAATACCTAGGGCCAATTGATGGTCACAATATTGAAGCCATTGAAACTGCTCTCCAACATGCAAAAAATTTTGGCGCACCCGTATTAGTTCATGTTATTACTGAGAAGGGACGCGGACATGCACCAGCAATTAATGACTCTGCGGAGAAATTTCACGCTGTAGGAATTGTTGATCCAGAAACTGGAGTTCCAGTTGTAAAGTCTGGACCAAACTGGACGAGTATTTTCTCCAATGAAATTTGTGAACTAGGAGCTAAACGTAAAGATTTAGTTGCCATCACGGCGGCCATGCTTGGACCAACAGGTCTAGATAAATTTGCTGAAAAATTCCCAGATCGCGCATTTGATGTTGGTATTGCAGAACAACATGCAGCCACGAGCGCCGCTGGCTTAGCTTTTACCGGGCTGCACCCTGTTGTCGCAATTTATTCAACTTTTTTAAATCGCGCATTTGATCAACTCTTATTAGATGTAGCCCTGCATAAAGCTGGCGTAACTTTTATTTTAGATCGCGCTGGAGTAACTGGAGATGACGGGCCTTCGCATCACGGAATTTGGGACTTAGCACTCACTGGAATAGTGCCAACTCTTCATGTCGCAGCACCGCGTGATGCCGTGACACTTAAAGAAACACTTCGTGAAGCGTTGGATATTTCCGATGCTCCTTCATTACTTCGTTTTCCAAAAGGCGCAGTAGGTCCTGATATCCCAGCCTTCGAACGTAGGGATGGAATAGATGTCCTTTATCGCGGCGAAAGCGCAGATGTTTTATTAGTAAGTATCGGAGCTATGGCAAAAATTTGTGTTGAAGCCGCATCACAGGCCTACCGCGAAGGCGTAGGTGTGACTGTAGTTGATCCACGCTGGGTTAAGCCACTACCCAAGAGTTTGTTGACAATGGCACAGCGATATAAATCAGTAGTTGTAGTTGAAGATGGAATTCGACATGGTGGAATCGCAAGCACGATCTCTGAAATGTTTAGAGATGCCGATTTAGATGTTCCGATCCATTCAATCGGCGTCCCACTTGAATTCATTGAGCATTCAAAGCGTGCAGAAATTTTGGCAGATCTAGGAATGACGGCGCAGAATATTGCGCATCAATTAGTGGCGTGGAGCAGTTTACTTAAAGATGATTTAGCGAACGAAATTACGAAAGTGAAGCAACCCCAGGCTGATGAAAGCGCTGGCCGCTAACTTCTTCGCTTATTCCTGTTCGATCGAGGTAAGGCAGAACTCCACCAAGGTGTAGTGGCCAGCCGCAACCAAGCAGCATGCAGATATCAATTTCTGCCGCAGTTGAAACAACGCCCTCATCTAGCATCATGCGTGCTTCACTTGCTAAAGCCTTTAACGCTCGGATTCGAACTTCATCAGCGGTAGATGCTTTATTGCCAGCTTTTATTAGCGCGAGTGCAGCAGGATTTGGAGTTAATCCCGCTTTATCGTCTTTAATGTAGAAAGTCTTAACTCCTTCCGTTACGAAGGCCTGCATTGTTGGAGAGATTCGATAGCGATCACCAAGGTTCTTATGAAGTGTTTCTGCTACATGTAGTGCAACCCCAGGCCCAACTAATCCGAGAAGTTCGAGCGAAGTCATTGGTAGACCGAGCGGTTTCATCGCAGAATCTGCAACATCCGGGGGAGTCCCTTCATCAATCGAATCGGTTATTTCGCCCATGAATCTAGTAAGTAACCGATTAACAACGAATGCTGGAGAGTCTTTAACGATAACCATTGTTTTCTTAAGTTCTTTTCCGATTGCAACCGCGGTCGCTGTCGTTGCATCATCTGTTGCAGATGTTCTGGCAATCTCGAGCAGCGGCATAATTGCAACTGGATTAAAGAAATGGAAACCAATCACTCGTTCTGGGTTTGCAAGCCCTTCGGACATTTTTGTCACAGATAGCGAAGAGGTATTCGTAGCCAAGATGCACTCGGTAGTAACAATTTTTTCAAGTTCTTTAAATAGTTTCTGCTTTAGTTCTAGCTCTTCAAATATCGCTTCAATCACAAAAGAGGCGTCACTAAAAATAGATTTATCTGTTGAACCAGTAACTAGTGAAGAGAGTCGCGCAGCGCTCTCTGGGCTCATCCGCTTCTTCTCTACAAGCTTTGTAAGTTCGCCTCGGATGTATGCCAGGCCGTTATCCACACGGCCTTGATCTAAATCAGTTATTACAACCGGAACTTTTAGATTGCGCAGAATAATTAAGGCAAGTTGGGAAGCCATAAGACCGGCACCAACCACGCCTACCTTGTTTACCTTACGAGCCAGGGCTGGTTTCGGAGCGCCTTCGACTTTCTTTCGCTTCTTTTGAATTAAATTAAATGCATACAAGGAGGCGCGGAGCGGATCGCTCATTGTGAGATTTGCAAGCTCTTGATCCTCGGCATCAAAGCCAGCACCCAAGGTATTAGTTCTAGCAGCCGCAATTAAATCTAGCGCCTTAATAGCTTGTGGAATTTGTGCGCCACCGAATTTTTTAGCTACTGCTGCTTTGCCAGTATTTATTGCTTCAGTCCAGTCGCTTTCATTTTTTGTAAAGTCAGGTCGTTCGATTTTGGCAGAACCATTTAGTACCGCTGCCGCAAATTTAATTGAGCTCTCGATGAAATCTGCGGGTTCAAAGACCGCGTCGACAATGCCAAGGGCTAAGGCTTCTTTCGACTTCATCATTGCGTTGTTATTTAAAGCGTTTAAAATAATTACTTGAACCGCGTTCTTAGGTCCAATCAGCTTTGGCAGGATAGTTGCGCCGCCCCACCCAGGAACCAAGCCAAGAAATACCTCGGGGAGCGCGGTAAATGCTGTGCTTGCAATAGTCCGATATTTGCAATGCAGAGCTACTTCAAGCCCACCACCTAGCGCCAGACCATTTACAAATGCAAAAGTTGGCTTAGAACTTTCGCCGAGCCTGCGGAAAACATCATGACCAAGTTTTCCGATTGCTAGGGCTTGTTTGCGTTCATTCAAAAACGAAAGAGCTGAGAGGTCAGCGCCAGCTGCAAAGATAAATGGCTTTCCAGTAATTGCAATTGCAATTGATGTGCTTGCTTCGGCAATTGTGATCGCCTCATTCAACGAGGCAAGAGATTGTGGGCCAAAAGTATTGGGACGATTGTGGTCCATGCCGTTATCTAAAGTAATCAACGAGATCGTGCCGCTGTGGCCAAATAGCGTTAAATCAATCTCTCGAACGTGGGCAGCAGTAATTACTTCTTCCGGTGCGCCTTCTGGCAACTTTATTTCGCTCATTATTTGCCAGCCTTTCCAGCATTTCCAAGAAAGTGTGGGTTCTCCCAAATAACTGTTCCACCCATACCTAGTCCGATACACATTGTGGTCACGCCATATTTAACTTCTGGGTGCTCTTCAAAACCACGTGCTAAATTAATCATTAAGCGAACACCTGATGAGGCCAATGGGTGTCCGACTGCGATAGCACCACCATAGAGATTTACTCTGGGATCATCATCAGCAATTCCAAAGTGATCTAAGAATGAGAGAACTTGAATAGCAAAAGCTTCATTGATTTCAAAGAGACCAATATCTTCAATATTTAATCCAGCTTTCGCTAGCGCCTTGATTGTGCTGGGTACTGGGCCGTATCCCATAATCTCTGGTTCAACGCCGGCAAATGCAAATGAAAGTAATTTAGCTTTAATAGTTAGACCAAGTTCTTTTGCTTTCGATTCACTAGCAAGGATTGCCGCGGTTGCGCCGTCATTTAGCCCTGCAGCATTTCCCGCAGTCACATTTCCCATTGGGCGAAATGGTGTCTTAAGTGCGCCAAGTGCTTCAACCGTTGTTCCAGGTCGTGGTGGTTCATCAACTGTTGCAACGCCCCACCCGAGTTCGACGGAACGGACTGCTACTGGAATTAAATCTCGTTGAATTTTTCCTGAAGCGTAAGCCGCAGCAGTTTTGTTTTGTGAGGCAACTGCATACGCATCGGCACGAGCCTTAGTTAGATGTGGAAATTTGTCATGCAATCTTTCAGCAGTCATACCCATTTGGAGCGCATCGGTATCAACTAATTTTTCTGCTAAGTAACGCGGATTTGGATCCATACCTTCACCCATTGGATGGTGTCCCATATGTTCAACGCCGCCAGCAATTGCAAAGTCATATTGCCCCATCGCAATCGCTCCGGAGACTGTAGTTACTGCAGTTAGTGCACCTGCGCACCAACGGTCAATTGAATATCCTGGAACGCTATTTGGAATTCCAGCAAGTAGGGAGACGCTTCGACCAATATTCATGCCCTGGTCCCCAGTTTGGGTAGCGGCGGCAATTGCAACATCATCGATTAGCGCTGGTGAAATTTTTGGATTTCGTTCTAAAAGGCCGCGCAAGATTCGCACCATGATGTCATCGGCTCTAGTTTCGGAGTATAAGCCTCCCGCTTTCCCAAAAGGGGATCGGACGGCATCAACCAGAACTACTCGCTCACTCATGAATTACTCCTACTGAAATACGGTTTGTGTTCCCGTAAGGTTACCCGTCAGTAGGAAAAATTGGAAGAAGCCTTGCTAATTAAGCGTTGGTGACTAGAACTTTCTTTGGGACTAAATAGGCGCGCAGAGTTAGAGTCAAAAAGGTTGCCCAGACGAAAAGTTGCAGCCAAGTGAGAGTCGTTCCAATTCCTATAGTGCCTGCTAGCACGGTTGAGATAACTTCGTTCGCTCCGATCCAGTTCCAAACATAAGAATGTGCACCAGGAAGAGCGCCGAACTCTTGGAACTCATGGATGCCATGGGAGAGAACGCCACCGGCGACCACAAGTAGCGCAGTGCCAGTGATCGTAAAGAATTTTCCTAAGTTAATTTTTACACTCTGCTTATAGATCGCAACACCAAGACCAATCGCAACACCAAGACCAAGAATTAATCCGAGGGCTGGAGCAGAATCGGTCGAAACTGTTTTGAAGTTAGAGAATAAAAAGAGCGCAGTTTCAAGTCCTTCGCGAGCAACCGCAAAGAATGCAGCTGAAATTAGGGCTATTTTTCCAAGTGGCATCGCATAATCTAATTTATTTTCTAAATCTCTCTTTAATCCCCGAGCAATTCGCTTCATCCAGAAAACCATGTAGGTAACAAGGATTACGGCAACGATTGAAGTTGTACCGGCAAAAACTTGCTCACCAGCAACTGAAAGTTGAGTCGATGTAAAAGTTAAGAATGCACCAAAGGTCAAACTTGCGGTAACTGCGATTGCAACTCCGGTCCAGAGAACGGGTAGCGCTTTGCGTTGGTTAGAGCGAACGAGATATGCAACGAGAATGCTGATGATTAGTGCGGCCTCTAGGCCTTCACGAAGGGCAATCAAAAAAGTACTGAACATGAGAGGAAGCCTAAAACCTACCTAGCTATTTACGCAACTCGAATGTTGCGTAATTACTCACTATCGGCGGCGGGCGTTCCAGGCTCTTCGCCTTCACTCTCTGTAACCTCGACTATAAGTGGCTCTCTCTCGCTCAAAATAGCCATTATCGGCGCTAAAACGAGTTCGATCTGCCACGGCCTCGCCCCAAACTCAGCTAGTTCGCTAGCGACAAATTTACGTTGATCCGCGTCGCTTTCTGGGGGAGTTGGCCAACAGGCCCGCCTTACCGCTTCGGGGGAAATTAAATTCTCGGTCGGCATTCCATTAGCAATCGCACACTCTGCGATGGCTGCTTTGGCATGTGTAAGTCGGGCATACCCAATTGGATTTCGACTTTGCCACATCTTCGCCGGTGGTAGACCTTCTGAGGGAAGGCGCAATTTAGGTAAGTCATCGCCCTCAAGGTTCTGTGCCTCTTCAAATAATTTAAACCATTCTTCAAATGGCATATCCGTTAAGCGAGTCCGACGTAGAAGCGCCTTTTTGAAATCACCAAACCCCTTAGGAGGTTTAGTCGCAATCAAAAGCAGGGTTTCATCATTGAATACTCGCCCCGGTGCCAGATCGATCTCTTTGCAGAATTCATTTCGAGCGAGCCATAGGGCTCTAATAATCGCTAGCGCATTCAAATCGCGAACCTTATGAATTCCAGATGCTCGGCGCCAAGGATCTTTTCGTGGTTGTGGTGCGGGTGCTTTAAGAATTGCAGCGAAATCTTCCTTAGCCCAATCTAATTTCCCAGCCTCAATTAATAGTTTTTCAATTTCATTTCGTAATTCAATTAAGAGTTCAACATCCAAGGCGGCATAGTTAAGCCATTCTGGACGCAATGGCCGGATCGACCAATCAACAGCGCTATGTTCTTTAGCTAGCGTCACTCCCAGAAGTTGTTCAGTGAGTGGTCCAAGTCCAACGCGCTCGCAACCGGCTATTCGCCCTGCTAGTTCAGTATCGAACATAATTTGCGGGTTAATTCCTACTTCGCGCAGACAGGCCAAATCTTGAGTAGATGCGTGAATTATCCATTCCTGGTCTGCGAAGGCTGCATTTAATTCGCTCCAATAATGAGTTTGCTCAACTGCAATCGGATCTATCAAATGCAAACCGCCACCGTTGCGCTTAATTTGAATTAAATATGCTCGTGCTGAGTATCTATAACCAGATGCGCGTTCCGCATCTATTGCGATTGGTCCTGTGCCATTTGTTAAGGAGGAAATCATTTCGGCAAGTGCTTCGGGAGTTTCAATTAATTCTGGAACTCCGCCTGATGGCGCAAGAAGAGGTTCTGCCATTATCTACTGCGACTTAGCTGGGTTACACCATCTGGAATCGGTGCAAGTCCAGCCGACATTTCCAAAAGCTCTACCCAGGCACGAATATGGTCTGCAATATTTTCCCCTGATGTTGGCGTCCAAGATGCTCTAACTTCCAATTCGCTATCCTCATCCAAATTTTCTAACGTTCCAAAGGATGCACTGGCAACTTTTGTCACTGTTCCACTAGGTGCGGTGTATTCGCAACCATTAGCTTTAAGTGATTCCATTAACCAAGTCCAACCAATATTGCAGAGCAATGGATCTGCGGCCATCTCATTGTCAATTGCGGCGCGAACAAAGGTGACGCATCTATATTTACCAGACCAGCCCTCTTGACCATCTGGATCATGGAGTAATACAAAACGCCCAGTTGCGGCATCTTTCAAAACATCCGCAGTCATAGCAAAGGCATAAGGTGCGAGTTTTTGAGGGGCGGGAACTTCTTCTAAGAGAATTTCAGATCTAGGCTTAATGGCGCGAATTGAAGTGGTAATTTCCTCAAAATTCACATCCATGTGAAAATGGTAAGGCGTTAATCCCAGTTACCAAGGAAGGCGCGAGCAACTTTTACTGTGGTCTGCATTAACCTCCTCCAATGGCTTCAATCCTTGCTCTCCTTTCCAGCGTTCTCTGGGGAAGCGCTGATTTCTTGGGCGGCAATCTTTCAAAGCGCTTTAAAGCAATTGCTGTTACGGGAGCGTCACAAGCATTTGGATTGGTGCTCGGAGTGATTTTAGTTTTAATTTCCGGTTCTTATATTGCACCAAATTTAAGTTGGAGTGGCTATTTCTTACCTTCGATCGGAGCGGGAATCGCTGGTTTCTTCGGTCTCGTCTCGTTCTACTCAGGACTTTCAACTGGGCGAATGGGTGTTGTCTCTCCGATAAGTACTTTGAGCGCAGTCATTCCGTTATCGGTGGCTTTCATTTCTGGTGAGCGACCAACAGGATTACAAATTTTTGGAATGGCAGTAGCAATCGTTGGTGCGTTCTGTGCATCTGGTCCAGATATTGTTAATGGACTTCCGATAAAACCACTTCTATTTGGGCTTGGCGCCGCGCTTGGTTTTGGTGTTGCTCTTACGCTTATGGCGCAAGGATCTAAGACAAGTTCGCTCTTAACAATGACTTCAATGCGCGTCGCATCTGTAACAGTTTGTATTTTGATTGCACTTCGTTACAAGACAATTGGTGGATTTGGAATTTCGGATTTGCGGATTTTAATAATTATTGGAGCTACTGATTTTGTCGCAAATCTCTTACTCGGTGTTGCAACAACCAAAGGTTTGGTCTCGGTCGCAATGGTATTTGGTTCGCTCTTTCCAATTGTTACAGTACTACTCGCCTTTAAATTTCTCCATGAACGCCTTCACAAGGTGCAGTATTTGGGAGTCTTTTTAGCTGTATCTGGTGTCTCACTTATCTCAATAGGTTAGTTCCTAATTAATTTTAGAAGCGTTTCATCGCCAAACTTCTCACTAGATTCAACGGTGAAATTTCTAGTTAACGCACTTAGATCGTAAATATTTTCACCACCAGTTTTCGCACTAATTGTTAAAAATAGTTGGTCAATCACACCAGCGGCCAGTAATTCTTTAAGTATTTCAATCCCACCCTCGACCAAGATGTTTTCACCAAATTCAATGTGGGCCCTTTGAACCGCACTCACTGGATCTAGTTGCCAGAGGTGAAGTAAGGGATTGGCTAGAACGCTCTCTGGAATCTTGCCAGTCCTGGAAATGACTACTAGGGGGAGTGGCGTGGTCGCATAAGGTTCATTTCTGGCTGTGTTGCCCCCGATAAGAATGGCGGAAGCTTGAGCACGTAGTTCATGAAACCGGAGCCGATCTTGCGGAGAGCTCAGCGTTTTGGAGCTTCCCTCTAGCGTGGTGCTGCCATCGCTGCCCATAACTAAGTTGGCCATAACTAGGTTGGTACCGACTCTCATGAGCAAACCGTAGTGTCAGTGGTCAGATTTATCATTCTTGACATGATCATCGATTGCCAGACCTGCACCATGCGCGACATCTCTTGTGATGATTGCGTTGTATCAGTACTTCTAAATATCACTGCTGCTCCAGCAAGTGAAATTTCAAATAACCAAATTACAGCGCTCTCAGTTCTCTCTGCGAAAGGGTTAGTTCCGCCACTTCGCTATGTAAATTAGTCGTACCCGCCTAAAAACAAGCGTAAATCTCCGAAATATTTGAACTGGGGTGTGGCCAGTGGTTACCCTTCTCGAATGAAATTGCTCAAGTTGGCTGCGGAGATTCTTAGCGCGACCTTGGCGCTATCGCTGCTCCCTATTTCAACGGCAAGCGCTGCGCCCTCGCTAAATGAGGTTCGGACCAAGATTCGAATTTTGCAAGAACAGGCAGCAACTGCAGGAGAGGCAGCACAAGCGGCGAAAGTTGAATACGCCTCTTTGACTCGAAAGCTGCAATCGGTACAACGCCAAGTGGCAGATGATGCGGCGACAGTTGCAAAGTTTAAGAATTCGCTCGGCGCGATTGCAAGTGAACAGTATAAAAATGGATCAATGAGTCGCAGCCTTGAGCTACTTTTTTCATCAGACCCAGGACTCTTCTTAGCAGCAGCAGGATCTCTAGAGTCTGTAACAAGGAAACAGTCATTAGCGCTCAAGAAATATAGTGTTGCTAAACAGAGATTGACTGCAACTTCATTGACGGTAAATGACAAGTTAACTCTGGCAAAGAGGGCGCAAGATAGATATCTGGCGCAAGAAAAGGCAGTGAAGGATAAGTTAGCAGCAGCAGAGAAATTACTTAATTCACTTTCGAAAGCCGAGCGCGCACGGTTGCTAAAATTGAATGAGGATGCCGAAAATGCGGATCAGAGAGCATCTAAAGCGCTTGCCGCAAAATCAAATCTTGGTTCTGGTCGTGGTTCAATTGCTCTTCGTTTCTCAATTAAACAAATGGGCGATCGATATGTTTATGGAGCAGCAGGACCAACGCTCTGGGATTGCAGCGGATTAACAATGAGAGCCTTCGGTGCAGCTGGAGTTTCGTTGCCCCATTCTGCAGCCGCCCAAGCAAAATATGGCAGGGGCGTTGCACTAAATCAATTGAAGCCAGGAGATTTAGTCTTCTTTGGCCGTAACCGATATATCTCGCACGTAGGTATTTATATTGGAAAGAGGCAAATGGTGAATGCACCTAAACCTGGTTCTCGAGTGAAGATTGCGACATTTACACCAAACTTTGGTTCACTAAGTTACTACGGTGCCCGCCGAATCTAATGACCGCAAGATTCTTCTTGTCACCAATGATTTGGGACCAAGATCTGGCGGCATTGAAACCTTTATTCTTGGATTAATTGAAAAATTAGATGGTTCACAGATCGCGATTTACACCTCTTCGCAGTTCGGAGACACCGCGTTTGATCTTGAATTGCAAAATAAATTAGGTGTAGTTATTTATCGCGACCGTTCAAAAATATTGTTACCAACCCCAAGAGTTATTAGTTCGATCAAGAAAATAATGAAAGTCCATAATTCAAAGACAATCTGGTTCGGCGCATCGGCGCCACTTGCTTTAATGGCGCCAAACCTGCGCAAGGCCGGAGCCACACGAATCGTTGCGCTAACTCATGGACATGAAGTTTGGTGGGCCAAGGTTCCGCCCTTTAACTTAGCGATGCGACGGATCGGCAATTCTTGTGATGTTCTTAGCTATTTGGGTGAATTTACTAAATCGGCGATAGCGAAATCTGTTGGCGAGAAAGTTAAGCTTGTACAAATTGCTCCTGGAATTTCAACCAAATATTTTATTCCTGGAGCAAAACCAGTCGAATTGCTTGCGAAATACCGCATTGGTAATCGCCCGACCTTAATTTGTGTCGGCCGTCTGGTTCACCGCAAAGGGCAAGATAAATTGATTGCAGCTATGCCAATAATAAAGCGGGCCATTCCAGATGTATTGCTTCTAATAATTGGTAGTGGGCCCCGCGAAAAGTTTTTAAGGCGAGAGATTGCAAAACTTCATCTATCAAATGATGTGCAAATGCTTGGCCGGATTACTTATGACCAACTTCCAAAACATATCCTGCTTGGTGATGTCTTCGTTTCACCTTCTAGATCAAGGCTTGCAGGGTTGGAGGTCGAAGGTCTAGGAATTGTTTATTTAGAGGCTGGATCATGTGGACTTCCAGTAATTGCTGGGGATTCAGGTGGTGCGCCAGATGCAGTTCAAATAGGTAAGACCGGGTTAGTTGTAGATGGAAGAAGCGTTAATGAGATAGCGGATGCATGTATAGAACTTCTTTCGAATTCAACTAAAGCTAAAGAATTTGGTGCGAGTGGCCGTATTTGGGCGGTTGATAATTGGAATTGGGATTTATGGGGTAATAAATTTGCAGAAGTATTAAAAGGCTAAGAGTTTATTCTCTATTCCAATAGCAATAGCTTGAGTGCGATTTACAACTTCGAATTTGCGGTAGATGGAAGCCAAGTGACTTTTGATTGTTGCTTCTGTCAAAAAAAGTTCACTCGCCATTGCCTTGGCTGTGATACCCCGAGGTAACAGGAGTAGAACTTCTCGTTCACGTTTAGTTAGTGGAGTAAGTGCTCTCTGATTCTTGCCAGATTCATCGAGGAAATATTTAGGAAAGTTCAAATTACTTTGCAATTCCATGAGCGTGCTGCCAAGTTCGCCAAAACTATCGAGCGAGTTATTTATTTCGGAAATGGCCTTGCGAATTTCAATCGAGAATACGGTCTTAGATTTTTCTGCGATTAATGGAATATCCGCACTCAGTAGGTCGCAGAGTTTGGTTACCTGGTTTCGAATCGTGCGAAATTTGGCTCGATCATTAGGGGATGAATCTGCTCTTCCCGCTAAAGAATCTAAAATATTGCAGATTGCAGCAAGTTCTTCGCTTATATCGTCGTGTAAATCACGAGCGGTTTTCACGAAAAAAGGGCTTCGATTTCCCCGGCAAATTCCTGTGCGATGACATGTCGCTTCATCGAAAGTTTTGCTGTCAATTGGCCACCTACAATTGTGAAATCACTAGGCAAGATTGTGAACTTACGAATTGATTCAGCACGGCTCACCGCCTTATTAGCCTCATCAATCGCAGTCTGAATGACAGAAAGTAAATCTGGATCCTTGGTTAAATTGGCGATTGTTGCGCCATCTTTCTTATTGGCGACTATCCAACCCTTGATCGCATCAGGATCAATTGTTACAAGGGCAGCGATAAATGGTTTGTTATCTCCGACAACCATGCATTGGCTTACGAGTGGATGTGCTCGTACTCGATCTTCGAGTACTGCAGGAGCAACATTCTTTCCACCTGATGTAACAATCAACTCTTTTTTGCGGCCAATAATTGATAGGAAGCCTTGATGGTCGATAGATCCAAGATCGCCACTCATGAAGAAACCATCACTTGTAAAGACTTCAATATTCGCGGCGTCATTTTGCCAGTAGCCGTTCATAACAATCGCGCCTTTAATAAGGACTTCACCGTCTTCAGCAATCTTGATTGTTGTACCCGGAAGTGGGCGACCAACAGAGCCCACACGTTGGGCAGAAGTTAGATTTAGCGTTGCTCCTGCAGTTGTTTCGGTTAAGCCATAACCTTCCAAGATATTAATTCCGGCACCACGATAAAAGTGACCTAATCTCGCACCTAGCGGGGCACCACCAGAAATTGCAGCTTCAACCCGGCCGCCCATGCCAGTTCTAATCTTTGAATAAACGAGCTTGTCGAAGATGGCATGCTTCAAGATAAGTCCAACGTTCTTCTCTTTTGAGTCTTGCGCTTCGCTATAAGCGATTGCAATTGCTGCTGCTTTGCGGAAGATGGCGCCCTTGCCTGCAGCCTCAGCCTTAGCTTCTGCGCCGTTATAAATTTTCTCAAAAATTCTTGGAACTGCAAGTACAAATGTTGGCTTAAATGTTCCAAGATCAGCCGGAAGTCTTGTGATGTCGCCACAATGTGCCAGATGTAGCCCTGCGGTTATTGCACCGACCTGAACCATTCTGCCGAAGACATGTGCGACTGGGAGGAATAGAAGAGTCGACCCACCAGGTTTTAAGAATAGATCACTTGCGCCTTGAACCACATTGCCACATTCTGATAAGAAATTCCCATGTGTTAACTGCACACCTTTTGGTTTCCCAGTAGTTCCAGATGTGTAAATAAGAGTTGCAAGCGAATCTGGAGTTGGAGTATTTCTGCGAACCTCAACATCGCTATCCGAAATCCTATTTCCGAGCGTTGAAAGTTCATCAAGTGCGCCATCAGTTATAGTCCACACTGATTTACAAGCAGATGTGATTACTGGATTCACAACTTCACGATGTTGTGGAGTTTCAACAATAATTGCAACAGCTCCAGAGTCGGCAAGAATCCATTCGACTTGCTCTGCACTAGATGTTTCATAAATAGGAACTGAAACGCCTCCGGCATACCAAATTGCGAAATCTAAGACCGTCCACTCATATCGAGTCTTAGCCATGATTGCGATTCGATCGCCAACGTTAATGTTTGAAGCGATTAAGCCTTTAGCTACCGCTCGTACTTCGCTATCAAATTCTTTAGCGCTTACTCCTTGCCAACCTTCGCCCAATGGGCGAGAGAGCGTTATTCGATTTGGCTCATTTGCTGCGCGGTTAGCGGTTAGGTCAGAGAGATTGCCCTTGGTTGCTGGTGGGACGATTGCTGGGACGGTGTATTGATCCATAGGGCGAAGGTTATCGCCGAGGTAGGTATTTTCGGAAGATATATTGGGTAAAGTTTAGGCATGAGCGATATTTCAAAGAATTCCGTAATTATTGAAGCGGCTATTTCGGATGTAATTATGGTACTAAGCGACCTTCCTGCTTATCCAAGTTGGTCCACTGCCATCAAGAGCGTTGAGGTTGCGGCGAGTGATGAAACCGGCCGCGCAACTAAGGCGAAGATTTCAATTGATGCTGGGGTTATGAAAGATCGTGTCATTCTTGATTACGACTGGAGCAAAGCGCCGGCGGAAATCACCTTCGAATTAGATGACGCTGATCTCTTAACCGAAATGACCGGTGCTTATAAATTAATCGATAATGGCGATGACACAACGACAGTTACTTATGAATTAACTGTTGCACTTTCTATGCCAGTACCTGCGATGATGCGGCAGAAAGCAGAACGTTCAACAATCGACCTCGCACTTAATCAGTTAAAAGCAAAACTAGAGAGTTAATCTATTTTGCTAAATTCAGAGTTAGCCATCGGAATTGATATTGGTGGCACCAAAGTTCTAGGTGGTGTTGTAGATCAAAGTGGCAATATCCTTCGCACCTTTAGAGAAGATACGCCAAAATCTGGTGGCCACCAGTTAAATCAAAGTATCGCTGAAGTTATTTTGGAGCTACTAACAACCCACAAAGTCGAGCACGTTGGAATTTCTGCCGCTGGTTTAGTTTCATCAGATCGCGCGACAATGCTTGGTACGCCAAACATTAAAGATTGGGACGGTGTAAATATTGCAAGCGCACTTTTTGAATTGTGCGGAATCAAAACAGTTGTAGAAAATGATGCAAATTGCGCAGCCTGGGCCGAGCGGGTATATGGCGCTGGTAAGGGCTTAGAAAATGTCATTATGGTTACCGTCGGAACAGGAATTGGCGGTGCCGCAATTGTTAATGGCCAGCCACTTCGCGGCGCTAATGGAACTGGCGCGGAATTCGGTCATATGCGAGTGGTGCCAAATGGCGAACTATGTGGCTGTGGTATTAGCGGTTGCTTTGAACGTTACGCATCTGGTTCAGCGTTAATGCGGCGCGCTCGTGAAGCGATTGCAAGTAATCCGACCGGCGCTAAGGAGATATTGGCGCGAGGTAACGGCACAATCGAAGGATTGATAGGCAGTCACATAACTGATGCGGCGCGAGATGGTGATCAAATTGCAATTGGCGCTCTTGCAACAATAGGGGATTGGCTCGGAGCAGGAATCGCAACGTTATCTATGCTCTTTGATCCCTCAATAGTTGTTATTGGCGGCGGAGTTGTTGGCGCTGGCGAATTATTATTAGAACCTGCGAGAAAAGCGATGATGCGCGAAATGCCATTCGTTGGTAAACATCCGGTTCCCGAAATTGTTGCGGCAAAACTGGGCAATGGCGCCGGACTAGTTGGGGCTGCAGATCTGGCTCGAAATTAAAGTTCTACGCCATCTCCAAAATCATCTTCGGACCTTGCGGATCGCCAGATGTAAGTTGCTATTCCACCTATAAAGCCAAGAACTCCGGGCCACGGCCCCATTCCCAATAAATCAATTCCGGTAAACATTACAAAGAGCATGTACGCACCGCCACCAACAATTCCGAGTAATGCGAAGCGAGAAGTTTGATCGGCTGCAGGCAACTTTGGATTGGGCTGGATAAAGCCTTCTGGGTCATAAGGTCTGGCATCTAACTCATCTAAATAAGTTGTGGGCGCAGATTGATCAAGCGACAAACCTGAAACCATTGATTCAAATTCGGCATCGATAAGCTCGCGCTCATCTGACTCAAATATAGATTCGCCTCTCGCAAGTTCACCAGAGAGTACATCTAAAACGAAGTCCATAGTCTCTTCATTTAATAACTCTGCATCGTAATCCAGCGCGACATTATGAAAAGATTTTTCAAAGACAACTTCGCGAATATCAGTTGAGTAAACATTATCGATTATTGTTTCGCTGCAGACAGGATGCACAACATGATCATTTAAAGAATATGCAACCATTAACGGAAGATCGACGAGATAGAGATCGCGTTCTACAACTTCCCAGAGCTTACGAACTTGATTTAAAGCTCGCAATGGAATTCGGTCATAACCGTGAGCAGGGGATCCAGGTTTTGCAACATCACCAGGGCCACCAGGTATCGAAGGAAGAAATAGCGAGAGCGCAGGAACTAACTTGAATCTTTTTCGCTCATCGTAAATCGAAGCATTCAAAAGTATTGCTCCTGCTAATTCACTCCCACGAATCTGAGATAAGCGAAGTGCAAGTGCGCCGCCCATTGAAAAGCCAGCAACAAAAACTTGATCGCAGGATTTCTTCAATTCGAGAAATTCTTTTTCTACAACGTCATACCAATCTTGCCAATCAACTTTATTTAAGTCTCCCCAATTAGTTCCATGGCCTGCAAGTAATGGAACCGAAACTGTTAAACCTTTCTCATGCATTGAAATTGCCCAAGGTTTAATTGAAGCTGGCGAACCTCTGAATCCGTGAATCATTAACAATCCAGTTTTACCCGCCAAAAGCCGTAAAGGCTCACTTTCTGGGATATTACTCACGCTCAGATGGTGTCATAAGAAGCAGATAAGGCATAAATTAGGCCAGTGATTTATCAAGTGCTCAAGTCCTTCCTGATTCCCATTCTTACCTTGCTATTTCGCCCAAAGGTAACGGGGCTGCGCAACGTCCCCCAATCTGGGCCCGTAATAATTGC
>QYQH01000021.1 GCA_007280395.1 Actinomycetales bacterium
CTTCATTTGAACCTGCAGGTCCTGTAGCTCCGGCTGGTCCTGTGTTACCAATTGTTCCTTGACTTCCAGTAGGTCCAGTATTTCCTGTTGTTCCTATTGGGCCTTGCGCACCGGTTGCACCGGGAGTTCCTGTAGCACCGGTTGCACCGGGAGTTCCTGATGGACCAGTAGCGCCAGTAGAACCTGATGGACCAGTAGCACCAGTAGAACCTGATGGACCAGTAGATCCAGTAGAACCTGATGGACCAGTAGATCCCGAACCAGAAGAACCTGACGCCCCCGTTGCGCCAGTTGACCCAGTTGCGCCATCAATTCCATTTGTTGCAGTTCCTTTTGCCCCTGTGGCACCTGTAGCACCTGTGGCACCTGTGGAGCCGTTATTACCATTCGTTCCGTTTGTACCTGCTGTTCCTTTTAACGATACGGCAGCGGGCCATTTTCCATTTGCCTTGGGTCCGTAGATATTCATAATATTTGTATCGATGTAAAAATCGCCATCAATCCCAACAGTTAATTTAGGTGCACCTTTTCCGCTTAATAAAGTGTTTATACCTGTAGTTACTACTCGTCCTGCTTTGCTTATTGCTATTTTCTTTAAGGTATTTGCTTGGGCGGTATTTAAAGATGTGAGTATTCCTGTGATTAAGAATGAGGTAAGCGCTAAAACAAAAAACTTTGAGCGCTTCGGGAAAATCATTTTCAACCACGTTTCTGGACTTTTTGCTCCTTGATTAGGAGCGGTATTAATTAGCATCCGCGAAATCTGCCGCTTATTCAAGCAAATAGGTGGGTGCAACCTCTCATCCCTTGCAGGGAAAGTTGAAGAACGCTCAATACTCACAGTTTAATCTCAGGTTTATTAACTATTCTCCCCAGCCTCAGGATGTTATCTACTGGTATCTGGAAGTAATCGCTTCTAGGACCGGGACAGATCGAAGATTATGAAAGTAATTTTCGAGTTAAAGGAGTAACGAATTATGAATAAGAAAATTGCAGCCGTTGTAATGGCAACAGCGCTTTCACTTGGAACAATTGGAACACTTGCAACAATTGCAACCGCACAAGCAGATCCAGGGCGTGGGGCTGGAGTTCCTGCCCAAGTTGCAACAGTTCTTTCAGGGCTAGTTACAAAAGGAACAATCACACAGGCACAATCAGAAGCGATCTCTGCGGCCCTTACTGCTGCGGCACCTGTAAAGCATATGGCTGGTGGAATGGGATCAATGGGTAAGAATTCTGCTGTGCACCAAGCTTTAATTATTTCGACTCTGGGAATTAGTGCGGCTGATTTAAGTGCGGCACGTCTTGCAGGTAAGTCACTTGCAATTCTTGCTGGTGATAAGAAAGCCACTTTGATTACTGCACTTGTTAATTTAGAGACCACCGAAATTGATGCAGCTGTAACCGCTGGAAAGTTAACTGCTGCTCAGGCAACAACTGCAAAAGCTGGTCTAACAGCCCGAGTTACTTCACAAGTCGAAGCAGTTCCTGGCCCAAAGATTGGCGGAATGGGCAAAGGCAAGCACGATAAAGATGGAGCGGATGACGCAAAGTCAATGTCGTTAAAGAAGAAGTCATAAATTAACTAGCTATTCTCCTAGTAATTCAAAGGGCTCTCACTAGAAATAGTGCGGGCCTTTTGAATTTTCTGCCATTATTGCGAAGTGAGAATTCATATCGGAAGCGATCATGCGGGTCTGGAGTTTAAGGGTGTAATTGTTAATCACCTTAAAGCAAGCGGCCACGAAGTAATTGATCACGGTCCTCTTGAATATGACGCGCTCGATGACTATCCGATTTTCTGTATTCCGGCGGCACAAGGCGTTTCAAATGATCCTGGTTCACTTGGAATAGTTCTCGGTGGTTCTGGCAATGGCGAGCAGATGGCGGCAAATAAAGTTAAGGGAGTTCGGGCAGCCTTAGTTTGGTCACTTGAAACTGCAGTTCTTGCCCGTGAACATAACAATGCAAATGTGATCTCAATTGGCGGACGAATGCATAGCGAAGAATTTTGTTTAGAACTAGTAGATAAATTTATTGCCACACCATTTCCTGGTGATGAACGACATGTGCGCAGAATTAATTTAATGTCAAAGTATGAAGAGACTGGAAAAATCTAAGCTTTAACGTATTTTAAATCTGTGACGATATGTCCCTTGCCGAGTCCTTTATCTTCAAATCTTGTTAGCGGTCGAAAATCTGGTTTAGGAATTACTCCCCCAACAAATCTGGAATCCTCATCAAACTTGCTCAGCGTCCATTGGGCATATGGCACCCAATCTGTTGCGACATGAATATGACCACCAGCTTTTAACTTTCGATACATCAAATCTACGAAGTCGCTCTGAACTATGCGCCGCTTCCAATGTTTCTTCTTATGCCATGGATCAGGAAAATAGAGATGCACTGCATCTAGGCAATTGTCAGGCATTAAATCTTCAAGAACTATTCGAGCATCTTCATTTATTAGGCGCAGATTAGTTAACTCAAATTCATTTATTCGGGCCAACAACGAACCGATTCCGGGGCGATGTACTTCAAGTGCGAAGAATCCGGTATCAGGAAAGGTGCGAGCTATTTCGGCGGTGGCCTCGCCCATTCCAGTTCCGATTTCCATAATCACTTCTTTGCTCGTTGGAAATATTTCACTTGGGATTATTTTGTGATCCGGAACGATTCCAAATTCATCCCAGAACTTCGCAGTGGCCTTTTCTTGGGCCTCGGTAATGCGAGTTCCTCGAAGGCGAAATGACCTATTACTTAGGTTGTAAAGGCTGCTCTTTTCTGCTGAACTCATGTGGGTATCTTAGATAAGGATAGATAGGGTTGGCTCATGCCTGGATTAAATATTTCAAGAGCCGAAGCCCGTGAACGCAGCGCCCATCTATCTATTACTTCGTACGTTGTAACAATCGATGTCTGCCACGGCCCCGAAAATTTTATGGCAAAGTCAACTGTAAGGTTTGCTTGCAATAAGCCGGGATATGACACATTTATCGATGCTGTTGGAAAGCGGATTATTTCTGCAAAGCTAAATGGCGCCGATGTTGATGTTGTGAACTATGACGGCGAAAGTGTTTTTCTCAAGGGTTTAGCGGCCGATAACGAATTAGTAATTGAAATCGAGGGCGATTATTCAAAGACTGGAGAAGGTCTGCAATATTCAGTCGACCCAGCCGATAGCGAAGTTTATTTATATTCCCAGGGTGAGACTGCCTACATTCGCAAGATGTATCCATGCTTTGATCAACCAGATCTAAAAGCAACTTTCGAATTAACTGTTACCGCCCCGAAGCGCTGGGAAGTAATTTCAAACTCCCCCGTCAAGGCAAAGAATGAGGTTGCTGGCGATAAGAGCGTTTGGGAATTCCTACCAACTCCAAGAATTCCGACTTACATCACAGCCTTAATTGCTGGTCCTTATTATCACGTGCATGATGAATACGTTGGCCAGAAAACTGTGCCACTTGGAATCTACTGCCGTAAATCTTTGGCCGAATCTCTTGATCCAGAAGATATTTTCTTAGTGACAAAACAGGGCTTTGCCTACTTCGAAAAGGTATTTGGACTCGCCTACCCATTTGAGAAATATGACCAGATTGCAGTTGTTGATTTCAACTGGGGCGCGATGGAGAACTCTGGCGCTGTTACCTTCCTAGAGAACTTACTTGTATTTCGCAGCAAAGTAACCGAGCGCATGTATGACGCACGCGCAAACACAATTTTGCACGAGATGGCACATATGTGGTTTGGAAATATGGTCACGATGCAATGGTGGGATGACTTGTGGTTGAACGAATCATTTGCGGAATGGTCTTCACACTTGGCATCCGCTGAAGGAACTCGCTTCACAAGCGCCTGGACTGGGTTCAACTCGGAGCGAAAGAACTGGGCTTATCGCCAAGATCAACTCTCATCTACCCACCCAATCGTTTCGGACATGATTGATATCGAGACGGTTAACGCCAACTTCGACGGAATTACTTATGCAAAAGGCGCATCAGTTCTCCAACAATTAGTTGCTCACGTCGGCCGCGATAACTTCATAACTGGCCTCCAAAATTACTTTGCAAAGCATGCCTTCAAGAACACAACTCTTGACGATTTATTAGTAGAACTAAGTACCACAAGTGGTCGCGATTTAAAGCCTTGGGTTTCGACTTGGTTGCAAACAGCCGGCGTTAATACCTTGCGTCCGAATTTGGAAATCGCTGAAAATAAATATTCAAAGATTGAAATCAAGCAAGAGGCTCCGCTGATTCCTGTTGGATCGAAAGAACTTCGCCCTCACCGTCTTGCTGTTGGTTTGTATGATGTTAAAGGCGATGGCGTCGTTCTTCGTAAATCTGTTGAACTCGACGTCGCTGGTGCAACAACTTCAGTAAATGAACTGGTTGGCGAGAGCGTTGCCGATCTGCTTCTAATCAATGACCGTGATCTCTCATATGCCAAGGTGCGTTTGGATGATCGCTCAATTGCAACGTTGAAGTCTCATCTAGACAATATCTCTGATGGCTTAACCCGAGCCATGTGCTGGGCTATTTCGTGGGATATGTTGCGAGATGCTGAAATCAGCGCGACTGACTTTATTGAAATAGCACTTGCGGGATTGCCTGGTGAAAGCGATATAACTGTCGTAACAGTTATTGGAAACCAATTAACTACCGCTGTTGAACTTTATGCAAACCCAACTAAGCGAGATGCACTTCGGATCCAGGTTGCTGATTCGATTGCGGGGTTGCTTGCATCCGCCAAGGCCGAGAGCGATCACCAACTGCAATTCGCCAGAATCTTTTCAGGCCTTGCCGTTACCGAAGCTCATGGAACCCAATTGCGTGCTTTGCTTGATGGAAAACTTGCTGGTCTTAAAGTTGATGCTGATCTTCGTTGGACATTTGTTCTCGCGCTCTGCGAACGTGGGTTGTTTACACGCGTGGAACTCGATGCGGAATTAGATCGGGACAACACTATTAATGGCCAACTCGGTCACACAACTTGTGTTGCTTCCTTCCCAACTGCAGTAGCTAAAGCCGCTGCTTGGAACTCTCTTACAAAGGGAGATCTCACAAGCTCTATTCGGGCCTCAATCCACCGCGGATTTATGCGAGCCGGTCAACGTGATCTTCTTGCTAAATATGTTGATCCCTATTTCGAATCCTTATTAACGATGTGGGATAACGCTTCATTTGATATCGGAAGTTCCTTCGTTGAACTCTGCTACCCAACTTATATAACTAATCAGGCAACACTTGATAAGACAATCAATTGGCTTGCAACTACTGGCGAAAGCTCGGCTGCGGGACTTCGTAGATTAGTTTCTGAGAGCAGAGATGCTTTATCGCGCGCACTTACTGCGCAAGTGAAAGACGCTTAAAACTTACTTTTATTCGATGCGAGTAAGTGTTGAACGTTTTGCCTTGCGATCTGTAGTTGAAAGAAGAACAACTGCTGCAATCAATGCAAAGGTTAAAGTTGGAACTCCAACAAAATAAAGAAGTGCCTTAAATGTTCCAAGTGGTTCACCTGGCAAGGAGCCATCTTCTTGGGTAATTCGATTTAATACGCCAGCGATTAATAACATGTGAGTATCTTAGGCAACGCCGTGTACTGCTCCAAATGGCCGAAGGTATGAGATCCATCTCGTATCTGGTTTTCCAGTTCCTAGAATTCGCCAGGCGGCACCTGCTGGTTCGCGGGGCAGAGTCTTTAACTTCCAACCAATCTCTTTTAAAGTGCGATCTGCCTTCAGGTGATTGCATTTGTGACAAGCAGAAACAACATTCTCCCAATTATGAGCGCCACCACGACTTCGCGGAATTACGTGATCAATCGAGGTCGCAGGGGCTGTGCAATAAACACATCGACCACCATCGCGCGCAAACAGTGCACGTCTTGAAAGTGGAACTGCATGGCGATAAGGAATTCGAACAAATTTAACTAATTTGATAACTGCAGGAAGTGTTAGCGCACCACCTGAATAATGGAGAACAGTGTCAGATTCTTCAATTGTTGTGGCTCGCTGATTTAAGACGAGGATTAACCCTCGTCTCTCTGATACGACACCTAGTGGCTCATAAGTGGCATTCAGTACCAATGTCTGTGGCACTTAAACAACTCCCTTTTATGGATAAAGCTCCAGTGCGTGGCTCGCGCTGTTGGTTGGGTAAATAGTGCCGTATCACGGGCGAAAAATCGGGTATTTCTGGCGTCCAATCTAGTGAATAGAAGGTTTATTCTTCAGGCATGACCCTCGGCGAGAACTCCCAAAAGATTTATGACTGGTTTATCGGTGCGCCTTTCCACATAATCCTGATTCTTGCTATCGCCTTGGCCTTTCAGAAAATTGGCGGCCGTGCGGTGGCCCGGGCCATAAATCGAATTGCTGATGCTGATTTCGTTCCTGGTCCAAAGCGTGGGATGGAGCGCCAACGTGAGCGGGCTCGTACCGCAGGAACGGTTCTGCGTTCTGCCCTTAATGGCGCTATCTGGTTGATAACCCTAACAATGGTTTTGAGTGAACTTGGATTTAATCTCGGGCCACTTGTTGCATCTGCTGGAGTTATCGGTGTTGCACTTGGCCTTGGTGCGCAGACTCTTGTCCGAGATGTTCTAGCAGGAATGTTTATGTTAGTTGAAGATCAATATGGTGTTGGCGATCAAATCGAAACAATGGAAACCACAGGAGTTGTTGAATCAGTTGGACTTCGCATCACAACCGTTCGCGCGCAAGATGGAACGCTCTGGTATCTGCGAAATGGTGAAATATTAAAGGTTGGAAATAAATCTCAACCCAAAGCTAATTAACTATCTGGTTGGTTTTTCATTGAGTGTGCGGCATATTGAAAATATGTCCACAACTCTTCTTTGAGATCTTCGGCAATTTCTAAGCTAATAATTGCGGCGCGCATACATTCCAACCAAGCATCATGTTCTGGTGTAGCGATATGAAAAAGCGCGTGTCTCATTCGAAGCCTTGGATGGCCGCGTTGCTCTGAATATGTACTTGGTCCGCCCCAATATTGTTCTAGAAATAACGCCAGGCGCTCTTCCGCTCCAGCCATATCTTCTTCTGGATACAATGGTTTGAGAATTGGATTTACTGAAACCTTTTGATAGAACCGCTTTGTTAGCTCCTTAAATGTTGCAGAACCACCGGCACGTTCATAAAAGGTTGGTTCATCAACCATTCGCGTCTTCTTTTACTTTCCCGATACGGAGCACGAAATAGGAAGTAATGATGCACATCAAACCGCTTATGTAGAACGCGGTTGCATAGTCCCCAAATTTTGTATGCAGAATTGCTGCGCCAAGCGCTGCGACTGACCCACCAATTTGATGTGCCGCAAAAACCCAGCCATAAACAACCGTTGCTCGATCTGGTCCTAATACTTGACGACAGAGCAGAACTGTTGGCGGAACGGTTGCTACCCAATCCAATCCATAGAAAATTACGAAAACTAAAGTTGATGGATGCACTGTTGCAAAGAGAATTGAAGGTAGCAAAAAGAGTGAGAGTCCACGAAAGAAGTAATAAACAAAGAGAAGTTTGCGTGGGTCATAACGATCGGTTAGCCACCCTGAGAATATAGTTCCAACAACATCAAAGACGCCGACTAGCGCCAACAAACTTGCGGCGGTAACTTCGCCCATGCCGTGATCATGAGCGGCAGGAATAAAGTGAGTTCCGATTAGTCCGCTAGTTGAAAGTCCACAGACAAAGAATGAACCAATTAAATACCAGAAGTCCCTGACTTTACTTGCATCTTTCAGAGTTTGAATTGCAAGGCGTCCCGCATTTGTCTTGATAAGCGGTGGTTCCTTCCAACCATCAGGTGCGCCATATGGTGTTACACCAACAGTTGATGGTCGTTCTTTTAGAAAGATAAAAATCAGTGGCACCATAACAAATGCACCGCAAGCCACAGTTATTGATACAGATTTCCAACCAATGTTTGTGGCTAACGCAGAGAGCCCAGGCAAGAAAATAAGTTGTCCAGTTGCAGATGCCGCGGTCAAAGCCCCAATCACTAAGCCACGGCGTTTTACAAACCATCGATTAACAATTGTCGCTGCAAATACCAAGGCCATGGAACCAGTTCCAACTCCAACAACTACTCCCCACAAACCAATTAAGTGCCAGGGTTTTGTCATGAAGATTGTTGAATATGCTCCGATACCAACTGTCGTAAGCGCCGTCATAACAACTCGGCGAATTCCAAAGCGCTCCATCAACGCGGCGGCAAATGGGGCAGTTAAACCAAAGAGCAGAACATTTATAGCGATTGCTAATGAAATATTATCTCGGGACCAACCAAAAGATTCTTCGAGCGGAATAACCAATACTGAAGGAGCAGATCTAAAGCCAGCGGTGGCAACTAACGTCAGAAAAGTAACTATCACCGCAAACCAGGCAGGATGAATTCTTCTTTTCAAAATTAAGCCTCGAGATATTCGTTAAGTAACTCTAGTTCTTCTTCATTTAGCGAACGAGACCGCTTTGATTTAGCATCCACAGCAACTTGAACTGTCATCGCTTTGGCATGCAGGCCAGCCTTTGATTTCATTTCATATTGGATAACAAAAGATGAGTTACCGATCTTTGAAACCCAGACATCAACATCGAGTTCAAAGCCACCCTCCATTATTGGTTCTAGGTAATCAATCTCAGTACGAGCAACAACCATCTCTTTAAATAGCGGTTTAAGGCCACGAGCAATTCGAGAGTACCAAGTAAAGTCGGCACGGACTTCCTGCATGAAAGTTAAATAACTTGCATTATTAACATGGCCAAAGGCATCCATGTCATCCCAACGAACATGAATCTTTCCGTGATGGCGCATTATCTAGTTAGCTTTCGATATGTAACGCGGTGCGGACGTGAGGCTTCGATGCCAAGTCTTGCAATCTTGTTCTCTTCATAAGATTCGAAGTTTCCTTCAAACCAGAACCATTGTGAATCACCTTCATAAGCCAAGATATGAGTTGCTACGCGGTCTAAGAACCAGCGATCGTGCGAGATAACCACCGCACAACCTGGAAATTCAAGAAGGGCATTTTCAAGTGAACCAAGAGTTTCGACATCTAGATCGTTTGTTGGCTCATCAAGAAGTAATAAATTGCCACCCATCTTTAAAGTGAGGGCAAGGTTCAAACGATTTCGCTCACCACCAGATAAAACTCCAGCAGCTTTCTGTTGATCTGGGCCTTTGAAACCGAATGCTGAAACATATGCACGAGATGGCATTTCAACTTGGCCGACCTTTATATAGTCCAAGCCATCGGAAACGACTTCCCACAAACTCTTCTTTGAATCGATACCACCTCGTGATTGATCGACATATGAAATCTTTACTGTTTCACCAATTTTTACCATGCCACTATCTGGTTGTTCCATTCCGAGAATGGTTTTAAATAGCGTTGTCTTTCCGGCGCCGTTGGGTCCGATAACACCGACAATTCCATTGCGGGGCAAGGTAAATGAGAGATCATCGATAAGTAAACGATCACCGAAGCCCTTCTTCAAATGTTCAACTTCAACAACAACGTTTCCAAGGCGTGGTCCCATTGGAATTTGAATCTCTTCGAAATCTAATTTCCGCGTCTTCTCTGCTTCAGATGCCATCTCTTCATAACGAGCAAGACGAGCCTTAGATTTAACTTGGCGACCTTTTGCATTCATTCGAACCCATTCAAGCTCTTCAGTCAATCGCTTTGCGCGCTTGGAATCTTTCTGACCTTCAATCTTTAAACGAGCTGACTTGGCATCTAGATATGTTGAATAGTTTCCTTCATATGGAAATGCGCGACCGCGATCGAGTTCCAAAATCCATTGCGCAACATTGTCCAAGAAATATCTATCGTGGGTGATTGCTACGACAGTGCCTGGATACTTACTTAAATGTTGTTCTAGCCAAAGTACTGATTCGGCATCCAAGTGGTTCGTTGGCTCGTCAAGTAGTAATAAATCCGGTTGCTGAAGAAGTAATTTGCAGAGCGCAACGCGACGACGTTCACCACCAGATAGAACTGAAACATCAGCGCCACCGGGCGGGCAACGAAGCGCATCCATTGCTTGTTCGAGTTGAGAATCGAGGTCCCAAGCGCTTCGATGATCCAATTGTTCCTGCAAGGTACCCATTTCAGACAATAATTTGTCATAATCAGCATCGGGGTTAGCCATCTCATCGCTAATTTGGTTGAAACGATTTAGAAGTCCAATTGTTTCGGCAACACCCTCTTGTACATTCTCTAAAACATTTTTGGTTTCATCAAGCGGTGGCTCTTGCAGCAAAATGCCAACGGAGTAACCCGGAGATAAGAGCGCTTCGCCATTTGATGGTTGTTGTAGACCGGCCATAATTTGAAGCACTGTTGATTTACCTGAACCATTTGGTCCGACAACGCCAATCTTTGCACCCGGCAAAAACATCAGGGTCACATCATCAAGAATTACCTTGTCACCATGCGCTTTGCGCGCCTTTTTCATCGTGTAAATAAACTCAGCCATGTGCGAAACCTTATCGGTTCAAATCGGTAGACTCGCACATGTAATTCATGTCATGCGCCTGTAGCTCAGTCGGATAGAGCAACCGCCTTCTAAGCGGTAGGCCGCAGGTTCGATTCCTGCCAGGCGCACCCCTTTTTTGAAAATAAATTAGAAAAAAGAAAGCCCCGAGTGAATTCACCCGAGGCTTTCTTATCGAACTTTTTAAGCTGTGATCTTTGCAATCAAAGCTAGATCTGCATCACGGAACTTGCCAACGATAGTTGTGTATTCAAGTCCTGGATTTGTGTTTGGGCACTTTGGATCAAGCAGGTAGGTAAGCAGTTCCTTAACTGCCTTTGCTGTTTCAGCATCTTTCTGCTTGGTGTCAACTAGACCATATGTAACTGTTCCGAAAACATATGCACCCGCATCTGTTGTCTTGTAATTATAGGTAACAATTCCACTAGTTGAAAGTGTCGAGTCACCAAGGAATGCTGAAACACCACTTGATGTCGGTGCTTGCCAGTTTCCAGCAGTGTTCTTGATGTTTGCAATTGCAAGACCATTTGCGCCCGCAAAGCTTGATTCAGCATATGTGATTGAGTACGGAGTCTTAGCTGCTAGAGCAGTTACTGCAGCAGATCCTGAAGCACCAACAACACGTCCAAGATTTGCAACATCATTGATGTTTCCCGGGAAAGATGTTGTGAATGAGTTGTTTCCAGCCTTTGTCCAAACTTCTGGAGCAAGACCATTTAGAGCTGCAGTGAATGCGCCAGATGTACCTGATGAATCTGAGCGGTAGATAACCTTAATTGCCTTATCTGGAAATGTGTAACGAATATTGCGTTTTACCTCTTTTAGAATAATTGGCTTACCGTCTGCGCTTTTGACATCTCGTCCCTGGCCATCAGTCTTGAAGATAGTCTCGTTAACTGAACGGTTGTTATCGGCAATAATTTTTGGATCATTCCACTTTGTAATTGTTCCACCGAAGATTCCAGCAACAGTTGCTGGTGAAAGATATAGTGCCTTGTTGTTACCAATCTTGTACATAACTGCAATTGGGCCAGCGATAACGGGGACGTGAATAACGCCTTCGCGAGCTGCAGCGTGAGGTGTATCTGAAAAGTTAACTAAACTTGTCTGCTTATCTGAAGCTGTACGACCTGCACCAGAACCACCGAGACCATATGTGAATGTATTTCCACCTGATGATGTGCTGTATCCAGCCTTGCAAGCTTCAATTAGTGGTCCAGCGAAAGTTGAGCCCGCACCAGTTAGTGAAACAGCTGCAACAGCAGATGGAGCTGCAAGAACGGCAACAGCAATAACTGCACCTAGAACCTTGATTGATTTAGAAAGTTTCATTTTTCCCCTTGTTCGGATAAGTAGACGTTTTACGTACGGGAAAAGTATTCATTCCCGGTTAAGCGATTGGGGTTAAAAGCCAAACACCGACCAACAATTAGGTGAACAGTTGGTAAACCAGTTTTAGCCGATTTTAGCCAAAACGCCCTGTTACATAGTTCTCAGTGCGAATATCTTTTGGCCAAGAGAAGATCTCGCTGGTAGGTCCAACCTCAACAAGTTCGCCAGGTCCACCATCGGATAAGAAGAATCCGGTGTAATCAGATACCCGAGCAGCTTGTTGCATATTGTGAGTAACGATGATGATTGTCATGCTTGATGAGAGATGTTGGATGGTCTCTTCGATTCTTAAGGTCGATCCTGGATCAAGTGCGGAACATGGTTCATCCATAAGTAGAACTTCAGGGCGGACTGCAAGTGACCGGGCGATACAGAGGCGTTGTTGTTGACCACCTGAAAGTGAACCACCATAAGCACTTAAGCGATCTTTAACTTCATTCCAGAGACCAGCACGTTCTAAACACTCTTCAAGTAGATCATCCTTGTTTTCGGTTTTTAGCTGGGCAAGTTTCAAGCCTGCTAAAACGTTATCTGCAATTGTCATTGATGGGAATGGATTTGGCTTCTGGAAAACCATTCCAACCTTTAGCCGAATTTTTGTAACATCTGTTCCTTGCTCGTAAATATCTTGGCCATTTAATAAAACTTCACCAGCCATTGCAGCGCCAGGAATAAATTCATGCATGCGATTTAGAGTTCGGATAAATGTTGACTTGCCGCAACCAGATGGTCCAATTAGCGCGGTAACGGTTCCATACCAGAAATCTAGTGAGATATCGCGAAGAACTAACTTGTCACCAAACCAAGCATGAATGCCACGTGCTTCAAGCCCAACACCTAGTGCACCAGAGCCTGGTTGCTTCCGAGCTTTAGTGGCATTTGCAACATCTGAAAGAGATGAAGTTATTGGTTTTGTTTCCATTTCGCCGTTTCCATCCTGATTTGAGTTGTTCACTTCTTTTCTTCGCTTCCACTTAAAGTTCTTGCCGCAATAAATAGTATGAAGATAATTGATAGCAGAACAAATATTCCAGCCCAAGAACGCGCAATTGATTCAGTAGTCCCGAAAGTAAAACCCTTCCAGATATAGAAAGGCAGCGATCCCATCGGGGAATGGAATGGATTTGGATTTACCGCATCGCCACCACCAGATACCAAAATAAGTGGCGCGGTTTCACCAGCCACTCGAGCAAGTCCAAGAATTATTGCGGTAATTAGCCCACTCTTTGCCGCCGGAACAACAATTAGTGAAATCGTTCGCCATTGAGTTCCGCCAAGTGCAACACCAGCTTCGCGAAGATCGCTAGGAATAAGAAGTAAAACTTCCTCGGAAGTTCTAGCAATTGTGGGAATCATGAGAATTGAAAGTGCGAGTCCGCCCATTAAGCCCGAAGATGACTTAGTAATGGGGAATACGACTGCAGAAAGAATAAATAATCCAGCAACAATGGATGGCACGCCAGACATAGCTTGAACTAAAAATTTAATGGGACGCGAGAAAATACCTTTAATCTCAGTCAAATAAATCGCGGTAAGAATTCCAATTGGCAGACTTATCAAAAGTGCAATTCCCACCATAATTCCTGATCCAACTAGTGCATGAAGCAATCCCCCTTGACCCAGCGGATCATTTGGGCCATTCGATTTCATATCATGTGAGAAGAGATTAAAGTTAAGTCCAGCACGGCCCCGTTCAAATATTGTGAATAAAATACTAAAGATTGGAACAACGGCAATTATTAATCCTGCAGTCACGAAAGAGGTTGCAATTGAATCCTTAGCTGGAGCAATTCCGCTCTTGAAATAATTCTCAGCAAAATTAACAATAATTGTGCTAATAAAAAAGAGTAAAAGATATGCGAGCTTGCCCTTCATTGGAGTTACTAGAACAATCACAAAGCTAATTGCCGCGGCAACCAATAGATTTACGGCAATTAGCAATTGTTGTTTCGGGGTGCGCTTCCAAGGCTTAGTTGGCTTAAGAGTTAGATTGCTCATCTGCCCTTACCTCCGGTACGACTGACAATTGTGTTTGCAATCGAGTTGACTAGAAGTGTAAGCAAGAAAAGGACTAATCCTGCCGCCATAAGTGCACGAGTTTCAGTTGGCCCTGCTTCGCCAAACTTAAGCAGAATCATCGAAGCAACATTGCCACCTGCACCAATTAAAACATGCCAGTTAATTTGATAGACCAGATTCAACACTGTGTAAACCGCGACGGTTTCACCCATTGCGCGCCCAAGTCCAAGCATCGCGCCACCAACTACGCCGCTCTTTCCATAAGGAATAACGACCGCACGAATCATTGACCATCTTGTAGCACCAAGTGCATATGCAGCCTGTACGCGATCGAGCGGAGTCTGCGAAAAGATTTCACGAGATACCGATGTGATGATTGGAATAATCATGATTGCAAGAACTACGCCAGCAACAAAAGGTGAGCGCGTAAATACTGGAACTTCCATTTTGAATAGCGGAATCCATCCAAAGTATTTGTGAATTAACTTTGCCCAGTATTCGACATGCGGCATAAGTACGAAGAAGCCCCACATGCCAAATAGAATTGATGGAAAAGCAGCCATCAAGTCAATAATTGCAACCATAATTTTCTTCAAAAATTGTGGTGCGTAAAAAGTTAAATAAAGCGCACATAAAACGGAAATCGGGACCGCAATCGAAACAGCGAGCGCCGCGCACAATAAGGTTCCGACAAGCATCGCGGCAATTCCAAATGATGAGGCTGCTAAATCTGTATTCCCTGCATTGTCTTGCATGACTTGCCAATTGCTTCCGGTTATAAATCCGAAACCCTCTGAACGTAATACCTGAAATCCCTGATACCCAAGAAAAATTAAAATTAAACCTAGTATCACTAGCGATGAAAGTCCGCCAACAGTTGCAACTCCACGGAATACTTTGTCTGAAAATCTGGGCTTAGTAGTAATCTCGCGTTTTTCTGGTGTAGAGGTCGGGGAAATCGCCGAATTAGTCCCAGACACGGTTGTACTCACGAGGTGATTCTTACGCCAAGCTGGTTTCCATATGTGGAAGCAAGATGAACCCAAGGTGAACGAATGGTGAAATTACAGCGGAAGTCGAAATCTGGTTTAGGCTCCCCCGATGAGCACTAAAAACGATTCCCCGAACCTGATTTGGGTCGATTGCGAGATGACCGGCCTAGACCTCAATAAAGATGTATTGGTTGAAATCGCGGTCCTAGTCACCGACTCCGAGCTAAATATCTTGGGCGAAGGAATTGACCTGGTCATAAAGGCGACTGAGGATCAAATAAAAGGTATGAATGAGTTCGTAACTAATATGCATACCGAATCCGGGCTAATCACCGAAATTCCAAACGGTATTGAAGCATCGAAGGCCGAGGAAGCGATAATCGCCTACCTCGAAAAATATGCACCGGGTGTCGGCAAATCTCCACTAGCTGGAAATTCCGTTGGAACCGATCGCTCATTTATCGCCCGTGATCTGCCACTACTCAATGCTTATCTACATTATCGAACCATCGATGTTTCTTCTATCAAAGAACTAGCCCGCCGTTGGTATCCCCGCATTTATTTCGCCGCCCCAAAGAAGACTGGCAACCATCGCGCCCTCGGTGATATCCGCGATTCCATCGAAGAGCTCGAGTACTACCGCAAGGCCATCTTCATCCCCAACAATTAGATTTACCTAGAAAAATGTAGCCACAAATTCTGATATTGTGACCACATGGAAATTGGCATCAGGGAATTCAAGAATCGGCTATCTGAAATTCTGCAACGTGCAAACGAAGGCGAGCAGATAACTATTACAAATCACGGCCAGGCAATCTGCCTGCTTTCACCGGTTAAGGTTGAAGAGATTAAACGCTCTGCATTTCTAGAGTTGGCGATCGAACGTGGCGAGATTATTCCGGCAACTCGTACCTCATTGAATAAAAGCACACCGATTAAGCCACGCAAAGC
>QYQH01000051.1 GCA_007280395.1 Actinomycetales bacterium
GAATTCTTTACCTAATTATTATTCTCTCCTTCTTTGGCTGGCCCTATTTTTCAAGAATTATTCGCTCCCAAGTTTTATCTCTTCGTGAACGTGATTACATTATTGCAGCCCGAGCTCTCGGCGCATCCAACCGTCGAATTATCTTTAAAGAGTTATTGCCCAATCTTTGGACGCCAGTAATCGTTTATGTCTCCTTGGCGCTGCCCGGCTATTTGGCCGCCGAAGCAGTCTTTTCATACCTCGGGATTGGGGTCCAGCCGCCTTCAGCTACGTGGGGGCTAATCATCGCGGACTCAACTAAATACATTTTAAATGAGCCAACCTATTTCTTTGTCCCCGCCATATCGTTAATCTTGGTCGTACTGTCCTTCAATTTATTGGGGGATGCAATTCGAGATGCACTAGATCCAAAGTCAGAACAGAGCTAAAGAAGTAAGACAAACCAAGGCTATAAAAAGGAGAGAGAATGGCAAGAGTCAAAAAATCAACTAGCATCGCAATCGTTGCGGTTCTAGCACTTGCAGTTGTTGCGGGTGGACTAGTGAAGATGAGCAGCGGTGGTTCATCAAAGGGTGGAACGATCACTTATTTGACTCACTCCGAAGCTTGGACACACGCTGATCCAAACCGTAACTACACCGGACAACACATTGCTTGGTTCGGTTCTTATATGCACCGCACACTTACTGCTTATGCCCGCGCCGAAGGTTCTGCCGGTTCAGCTGTTGTAGCTGACCTTGCAACCGATACAGGTCGCTCATCAAATGGAAATAAGACTTGGGAATTCACACTTCGTGATGGCGTTTCATTCGAAGATGGTTCTGCAATCACTTGCGCGGATATTAAGTACGGAGTTTCACGTACCTTCGCTACCGATGTAATCACCGATGGTCCTACCTATGCAATTGGAATGCTTGATGTTCCATCAGCTAAGGATGGTTCATCTGTTTACAAAGGTCCATATTCAACTAAGGACAATGACACAGCTGCTTATGACAAGGCAGTTACATGTTCAGCAGATAACAAGACAATTACATTCAACTTGAAGCGTGCCGTTGGCGACTTCAACTACACAACTACCTATCTTTCATTTGGGCCAGTTCCAAAGGCTTCAGATAAGGGTGATGCTTACGATATGGCTCCAGTTTCTTCTGGTCCATATAAGATCGAGAAGTACAAGGCTAAGGATGAAATGGTTCTTGTCCGCAATACAAATTGGGATAAGAAGTCAGATCCAATTCGCAACGCATTCCCAGACCGCATAGTTGTTCGCTTCGGTTTGGCTGAAGAAGTTCGCGATCAATTGGTTCTAAATGATTCCGAAAAGAACTCAATGTCACTCGATGCAGTATTACCAACAAACTTGCCAACCGTCTTTGATGATGCTGGTAAGCCAAAGGCTGCATTCAAGGAGCGTGCACTTAACGTTTACGATCCTTATGTAACTTACTCAGCAGTTAATGTAAAGAAGGTTCCTTGCTTAGATATTCGTAAGGCTATTTACTATGCACGCGATTACGCTGGATTAATTCAGCTTGGCGGCGGCGCAGCATTTGGTGGAGATCCCGCAGATGGCGTAATTAAGCCACTGATGGGCCTCGACTATGCAAAGGTAACTGGACTTGATGAATTCAAAGCTGGAGGTAACGCTGAAGCAGCGAAGAAATATATGGCGGCGGCAAAGACTGCTTGTCCAGATGTTTATGCTAAAGCAACAGATCCAAAACTTGGACTTTTCTTCGACTTTGCAGATACCGACACAAATAAGAAGGCTGCTGCAATCTGGATTGATTCCATGAAAAAGAATGCAGACATCACAATGAAGTTCAACTACATTGAAGCCGGTTCTTACTACGCAGTTGTTCTAGATAAGACTAAGCAGGGCGATCTTTCTCGCGCTGGTTGGGCACCTGACTGGGCAAATGCTTCAACAGTTATTCCTGAACTCTTCACTGAAACTGGTGGCTTCCCAATGTCACAGAACTGGGGCGATCCTGCTTACAAGGCATTTAAAGAAAAATCAGATATTGCCTTGTCAGAACCAGATCGTAAGAAACAAGGAAAGATGTGGGCAGAGCTCAATCAATATGTAATGGATCAAATGTGGGTTATCCCTGGCGTATTCTCAAAGACACAAGAAGTTTGGGGCTCCGGCCTCGGCGGTGTGTTCTTCTGGGAGCCACAGGGTGCACCTTCATACGGTGACATCTACATCAAGTAAGTAATTCGTAAATACGAAGGTGGATGCGGGAGTGAAATAACTCTCGCATCCACCTTCTATGTAAAAAGAATAATAATTTGGCTAAAGGAGTAATTTAAAAACCGTGTTTGCATATATCTCAAGACGCCTAGCGGTTTCGCTTCTAATCCTTCTGACTGTTAGTTTTGCGGTTTATGTAATTTTTGCCTTTTTACCCTTTGATCCGGCGGCGCTTACCTGTGGAAAGAATTGCAATGATCCTGGAATCATTGAAGCCAATCGACATCGACTCGGTTATGACCTACCTTTCTTTACCCAGTATTTCTTATTTTTAAAGGGCCTGCTCTTCGGTCGCTCTTTTGGTGAAGGTGCAGCGTTGATTAACTGTCCTGCCCCATCACTTGGTTATTCATTCCAACAACATGCCTGCGTTACCAACCTAATTGGTGAGGCGCTTCCAGTAACTTTCTCATTAGCCATCGGTGCAATCGTTATGTGGTTGGCACTCGGCATAGGACTTGGAATTCTTGCGGCTAGATTCCGCGGTCGCATTGTTGATCAACTCAGCACAATATTTGTGCTAATCGGAACCTCACTTCCAACATTTTTAACTGGCCTTTTATTATTGGTCTTCGTTGTTATTCGCTGGCACTTAATTCCCTTTCCCTCGGGTAACTACACGCCCTTCTTTGAGAATCCATTTGAATGGGCTCAAATATTATTTCTGCCTTGGTTGACTCTTGCCTTTGCTTACGCCGCTTTATACACACGATTTGTTCGTAGTTCTGTAATTGATACTTCAAATGAAGATTACATTCGAACTGCGCGGGCAAAAGGTTTATCCGAAGGCGTAATCCTTGGCAAACACACGCTTCGTGCAGCGTTAGCACCAATTGCAACAATGGCAGGTTTGGATTTTGCCGGTCTACTAGGCGGCGCAATTCTTACGGAATCAGTTTTTAACCTACCGGGGCTCGGTCGACTTGCAATTAGTGCGGTTGTTAAATATGACCTACCAATTATTGTCGCAACAACTCTTCTCGCTGCCGCAATTGTCGTTGTAATGAATTTAATTGTCGATATCCTCTATGCATATATAGACCCTCGGGTTCGAGTCGCATGACACTTCTGAAAGTAGAAAATCTCTGTGTTGATTTTCCCACCCCAGATGGGTTGGTTAGAGCCGTTAATAAAACAACATTCTCACTTGAAGCAGGGGAGACCCTCGCCATCGTTGGTGAATCTGGCTCTGGCAAAACCGTTACTAATTTGGCTTTGATGGGGTTGATTCCTCCTCGTACAGCAAATATTTCAGGTTCTGCAATCTTCGAATCGGATGATGGAGCTATTAATCTGCTTTCTATGGATAGAAATGAACTCCGTAAATATCGCGGTAAAGATATTGCGATGATCTTCCAGGATCCAATGTCAGCGCTTCATCCGTTCTACACTATCGGTGATCAAATTATTGAAGCCCATCAGATTCATAACAAAGTTGATCTAAAAGTAAGTAAAGCCCGAGCAATTGAATTGTTAGAGCTGGTTGGAATTCAAGGTGCCGATACTCGAATCAAAGCCTTCCCACATCAATTCTCTGGTGGTATGCGCCAGCGTGTAATGATTGCTATGGCGCTAGTTAATAATCCTCTGCTCTTGATTGCCGATGAACCAACAACTGCGCTAGATGTAACAGTGCAAGCCCAGATAATAAAATTATTAGAAGATTTACAGAAAGAATTTAAGATGGCGATGATTTTAATTACTCACGATATGGGCGTAGTTGCTGGCGCTGCTGATCGAGTAAATGTTATGTATGCGGGGCGCATAGTAGAAAGTGCGAACGTGAAAGATCTTTATGCAAATCCTTTGATGCCATATACCCAAGGCCTGCTCTCATCTGTTCCTAGAATGGATCGCCCTCATACCAATCGACTTTCGGCTATTCCAGGACAACCACCCTCAATGATTGCGCTTCCAACTGGTTGTTCATTTAATCCGAGGTGCACTCGCAAGAGTGAAGTTAGCGGATCTAAATGTGAAACCCAGATGCCTGAATTAACTCCAAGGGGTAACGGGCATCTCTCACGGTGCTTCATAGGAGAGGGCGTATGAGCGCGCCAATAATTGAAGTTAAAGATTTACAAAAATTCTTTCCACTTGCTTCACAGGGCATCTTCTCGCGGGTAAAAGGCGATAATAAAGCGGTTAACGGAGTTAGTTTTTCAATTAAGCAAGGTGAAACACTTGGTTTAGTAGGTGAATCTGGATGTGGTAAATCAACAGTAGGTCGATCAATTCTCAAGCTTTATGAGCCAACATCAGGTTCAATTATTTTTGAAGGTGAAGATATAACTAATTATTCAAATAGCAAGATGAAGCCACTTCGCACCAAGATGCAGATGATCTTTCAGGATCCATATTCATCTTTAAATCCACGCCACACTATCGGTTCGATTATTGCCGCATCTTATGAAATTCAGAATATAACTCCTGATGGCGGAGTAAAGAAGGCTGTTCAAGAACTTATGGAGCATGTTGGACTAAACCCCGAGCACTACAACCGCTATCCTCATGAATTCTCTGGTGGTCAACGCCAACGTATTGGTATCGCTCGCGCACTTGCGATGAAGCCAAAATTTATTGTTTGTGATGAACCAGTATCGGCACTTGATGTTTCGATTCAAGCCCAGGTTATTAACTTGCTTGAAGATTTGCGTGATGATTTTGGACTTTCATATCTCTTCATTGCACACGATTTATCAGTTGTTCAACATATTTCAGATCGAGTTGCCGTGATGTATCTCGGAAAAATTATGGAAGTTGCAGATGTCGAGAATATTTATAATTCACCACACCACCCATATACAAAAGCTTTGCTTTCAGCTGTGCCACTTCCTGATCCGTTATTGGAAGAGAAGCGCGAACAAATTGTTTTGTCAGGCGACCTACCAAATCCAGCAAATCCACCAAAGGGTTGCGTATTTAATACCCGTTGTTGGAAGGCGCAGGAAGCCTGTTTCACAACAGAGCCATTGTTACTTCAGGTCGGTTCATCGCAAGTTGCTTGTCATTTCCCTGAATAGGCTAACCTTTCATTCGAAGTAAAGGCACGATATTCTCGCCAAATGAGTGATCCGAACTATTCATCCCGAATCTTGCATGCGGCGACTGGTTCAAAGTTAACAGCCAAGGGCTGGGGCCAAGAAGCTGCGATTCGAATGTTGCACAACAATTTGGATCCCGCTGTTGCCGAGCATCCTGAAAAACTTGTTGTTTATGGCGGAACCGGGAAAGCGGCACGTAACTGGCCCTCATTTGATGCGATCGTTAAATCACTTACAAATTTAAGCGATGATGAAACTCTGCTTGTGCAATCTGGAAAACCAGTTGGTGTTTTCCAGACACATGAGTGGGCGCCGCGAGTATTAATTGCAAATTCAAATTTAGTTGGGGACTGGGCGAATTGGCCAGAATTTCGTCGCCTCGAACATCTTGGCTTAACTATGTATGGCCAGATGACGGCAGGTTCTTGGATCTACATCGGAACCCAAGGAATTCTGCAGGGAACATATGAAACATTCGCTGCGGTTGCGGCAAAGAAATTTAATGGAACACTTCAAGGAACTCTGACTCTTACCGGAGGATGCGGCGGAATGGGCGGTGCCCAACCTTTAGCGGTGACAATGAATGGTGGCGTTTGCTTAGTAATTGACATCGATAAGTCACGGTTAGAGAAGCGAATCCAAACTAGGTACTTGGACGAGATCGCAGACAATCTAGATGATGCGATTGTACGAGTTTTAAAGGCAAAGAGTGATCGACGTCCGTTATCAGTAGGGCTTGAGGGCAATGCCGCAGAACTCTTCCCTCTGCTGCTCTCAATGGATGTCCCAATCGATATCGTTACTGATCAAACTTCAGCACATGATCCATTTTCATATATACCAATCGGTGTTGATGTTCATGGCGCCGAGCAACTAGCAAAAGATAGACCAGAGGATTTCACAAAACGCGCCAAAGAATCAATGGCAAAGCATGTCGAAGCCATGGTTGGTTTCATGGATAAAGGCGCAGAAGTATTTGATTATGGAAATTCAATTCGTGATGAGGCTCGTCAAGGTGGCTATAGTCGCGCCTTTGCATTCCCTGGTTTCGTACCGGCATATATTCGCCCACTATTTTGTGAAGGCAAAGGTCCATTTAGATGGGTTGCACTATCTGGCGATCCAAAAGATATTTATCGCACAGATAAAACAGTACTTGATTTATTCCCAGAAAATGAGGGCCTGCACCGTTGGATAACAATGGCGCAAGAGAAAGTTGCCTTCCAAGGTTTACCTGCTCGTATCTGTTGGCTTGGTTATGGCGAACGCGATAAAGCAGGTTTGGCATTTAATGATTTAGTTGCAAAGGGCGAAGTATCGGCCCCGATAGTTATCGGTCGTGATCATCTGGATTGTGGTTCTGTTGCATCTCCTTACCGCGAAACCGAAGCGATGCTAGATGGCTCTGATGCAATTGCAGATTGGCCACTTCTAAATGCGATGATAAATATTTCATCTGGCGCATCTTGGGTTTCATTGCACCATGGTGGTGGTGTTGGCATGGGACGTTCTATTCACTCCGGACAGGTTTCAGTCGCCGATGGCACAAAACTTGCGGCACAGAAATTAGCACGAGTATTAACAAACGATCCAGGCATGGGCGTGATTCGCCATGCTGATGCTGGTTATGAGATCGCAGTTGATACCGCAAAAGAGCGCCATGTTCACGTGCCTATGTTGGATATTGAATAGATAGGAATAGTTCTAATGACTAGCAAACTTTTCTATAATATTGGTCAACTTGTAACGAATGATCCGTTGCACGATGGAACAAAACTTGGAGTCATAGATAAAGCGGCGTTACTCATTGAAGATGGTGTTGTTGCTTGGGCAGGTCCAGAAGATGAAGCACCAACTCATCACATAAATAAAAAGATTGATATTAACGGTCGTGCTTTAATTCCCGGCTTCGTTGATAGCCACAGCCACATGATTTTTGCGGGGGATCGCAGTAAGGAATTTCGCGCACGGATGCTTGGTGAAAGTTACTCGGCTGGCGGCATCGCGCACACAGTTGAAAAAACTCGTGCCGCAAGTGATGAGACCTTACGTGCAAATGCGCAATCACTTTTCGGCGAAGCTTTTTCAAGTGGAACTACAACAATTGAATGTAAATCTGGTTATGGCCTAACAGTTAAAGACGAGCGTCGATCACTAGAAATTGCCCAAGAATTTACCGATGAAACAACATTCCTTGGAGCACATGTTGTGCCAATTGAGTATAAGAAAAACCCTAAAGATTATGTGGATTTAATTTGCGGAAAGATGCTTGATTCGGTTCTGCCTCATGCCAAGTGGATCGATGTTTTCTGCGATAAGGGTGCATTCTCGGTTGAAGATGCCCGCACAATCTTGCAGGCCGGAATGGCTAAGGGGCTTCTCCCAAGGTTGCACGCAAATCAAATTCAAGAAGGCGGTGGCCTTCGACTTGGTGTTGAACTTGGAGTCGCCTCAGTCGATCATGTTTCACACATCAGCGTCAAAGATATTGAAGCGCTATCTAAATCAAAGGTAGTTGCAACGCTATTGCCTGGTGCCGAATTTTCTACGCGCTCTGTTTATCCCGATGTCAGGCCGCTACTAGAAGCCAGCATCACGGTCGCACTCGCATCTGATTGCAATCCCGGAACTTCTTACACAACTAATATGCCATTCATAATTGCCGTTGCAGTTCGCGATATGCACTTCTCGCCAGAACAAGCACTTTGGTCAGCAACTCTAGGTGGAGCCAAGGCTTTACTTCGCGAAGATGTTGGTCATTTATCTGAAGGCGCAAGCGCTGATTTTTCAATTTTAAAGTCCGATTCATATCTTCACTTGGCATACCGTCCCGGTGTTAATTTAATAGAACAGGTATGGCGCAATGGCCTTCAAATCAGATAAGACTGTAACGCTTTCAACTTCGGGCGTTACCTTCGAAGATGTAATAAACGTAGCCAGATTTGGTGCCAAGGTCGAACTCTCAGCTGAATCTGTAGTTGCAATCAAAGCTTCTCGTAAATTTATTGATGAGTATGCCGCAGGTGGGGTTCCGGTCTACGGAGTCTCAACTGGCTTCGGTGCACTTGCTAATCGCCACATCGATATTAAGGATCGTACCCAATTACAGAAATCCTTAATTCGTTCACATGCTGCAGGAGTTGGCCCCGCCGTTGAACGCGAAGTCGTCCGAGCACTTATGTTCTTGCGCCTCAAAACAATGGCGACTGGTCGCACCGGGGTCCGAGTAGAACTTGCCCAACAATATGCAGATTATTTAAATTCGGGCATCACCCCTTTTATTCCTGAATTTGGCTCACTTGGTTGCAGCGGAGATCTCGCACCTCTTTCACATTGCGCACTTGCGATTATGGGCGAAGGAATGGTTCATGATGCAAGCGGTGTTGAGATAACTGCGATGCAAGCGCTAGATAACGCTGGCCTAAAACCGATTGAACTTGAAGCAAAAGAGGGTCTTGCTCTAATTAACGGAACCGAAGGCATGCTTGGCATGTTGATTATGGCTTGCTCTGATTTGTACCAACTTGTAACGGTCGCAGATATAACTGCGGCAATGAGTATTGAGGGGCTACTTGGAACCGACCGAGTCTTCGCGCCAGAATTACATGGCCCACTTCGCCCACAAGTTGGTCAAGCAATTAGTGCAGCTAACATATTTGCGCTACTAAAAGGCTCTGGGCTTGTTGCCTCTCATCGTGAAAATGATTCCAGAGTTCAAGATGCATATTCACTTCGCTGTGCACCACAAGTTGCTGGCGCTGTGCGCGACACGATTGAATACGCATCTCTTATCGCAGCCCGCGAACTAGCAAGTGCCATTGATAATCCAGTTGTGTTGGCTGATGGCAGCGTCCAATCAAATGGAAACTTCCATGGTGCGCCAGTTGGCTATGTCCTAGATTTCCTTGCGATTGCAGCAACAGACCTTGGCTCAATAGCTGAACGCCGCACCGATCGCGCGCTAGACCAACATCGTTCCGCGGGACTTCCGCCGTTTTTAGCTCATGACCCTGGTGTCGATTCAGGTTTGATGATTGCGCAATACACCCAGGCCGGTTTAGTCAGCGAGAACAAAAGACTTTCAACGCCAGCAAGTATTGATTCAATTCCAAGTTCTGGGATGCAAGAGGATCACGTTTCAATGGGTTGGGCGGCAGCGCGCAAACTTCGCAAAGTTGTTGAAAACACTGCGCGAATTTTGGCAATAGAACTTGTTACATCGGCTCGCGCAATTGAGATGCGTGAAGGTTTAAAACCAGCACCAGCAACTGGAAATGTAATAAAGAAATTGCGCACCAAAGTCGGAGGAGTCGGGCCCGATCGATTCTTATCGCCAGAACTTGAGGCTGCTGTTGTTATGGTTCAGAGCGGAGAAATATCTAAAGCGGCAAGAGAGATCTTGCCAAACTTAAGTTAGCGCGAAGCCAGACCTGCGGCTGCTTCTAAAACAAGCAGCGCTGCTAGTCGAATTGTGCGTTGATCAGGGGCATCAAGAGCGGCATCGATCTCAGTAATATCGATTGCGCGGACTCGCTTATCACTTGCCAACAAACGCATTGCTTCGCGGATTTCATCAGCGGATATACCACCAGGAACAGATGCTGGACAGGCCGGTGCAACAGAGCGATCACAAACATCTACATCTAGATCCACATAAATTTCACGACCGCCAGCGCCAGCAATCTTTAGCGCTTCATTAATTACTTTCTTCACAGATTTATTTCGCATCTTTGCCCGCGAGATGACTTTTATTCCATATTTTTTTGCGCGCTGCGAATATTCGGCGCTATTGGCAAAGTC
>QYQH01000010.1 GCA_007280395.1 Actinomycetales bacterium
ACGACAATCACAGTTACTCCAAATGAAGTTGCTGTCACCGAAGTAGTTGTAGAAGAACGCCGCTTAACAATGCTGCCACCTCCGCGGCCAAATAAAAGTATGAAAAAGGGAGCTGGTTTAAAGCCAATCAAGGGCGCTCCTGCGCCACTTGTAATCTCTGAAGGCGCAGAAAATTGGAGCGCTACGGAAATGAAGGCGATGCGGAGTGAACTCTCTAAAGATTTGGTTCGCTTGCGTGCTGAGTTGGCCGAAATTGAAAGCAGCGTGGAAGATTTGATTAACGCAGCAGGAATGGGCGCTGGCGATGATCAAGCAGATGCAGGAACGAAAACTTTCGAACGTGAACATGAAATGTCACTTGTATACAACGCTCGAGATATGGTTGTTCAAAGTGAACGCGCCTTAGAACGTATTGATTCTAAGAGTTACGGCCGCTGCGAAGAGTGTGGGAACTCCATAGGCAAGGCCCGTTTGCAAGTATTTCCGCGCGCAACTCTCTGTATGTCATGTAAGCAAAAAGAGGAACGACGCTGAATGTAGTTGTTAGACGGAAGTTGGCAGTGACGGCTTTCCTAATATTTCTCGTAGATTACTCAACAAAACTAGCAGCGGAAAAATTTCTTACAGAAGAAGGCTCGGTAAGTGTTATCGGAAATTTTCTAAAATTTGAATTAATCTATAACACTGGAGCGGCATTTAGTTTGGCCACTAGCAAGACAATTTTCCTCTCAGGTTTTGCGATTGCTGTTGGCGCAGCAATCTTGTATTTCGCAGCTCGAATTGATTCTTCGAAATGGGCACTGGCACTCGGCGCAGTTCTCGGTGGAATCTTTGGAAACCTAAGTGATCGAATCTTTCGCGAACCTGGGGCGCTGCAAGGAGCAGTCGTTGATTGGATTTCAATTCCCAATTGGCCAACATTTAATATTGCCGATAGCGCAGTAGTTATCGGAACCCTCTCCATAGTTTCACTTATTTGGGCGAAAATACCGCCAAGATCGCTTTCAAAATGAGCAAGAGCGATGTGTCGCGTGAAGTTAGATTCGTTTCAATTCCTGAAGGTCTACATCAGGAGCGCGTTGATGCCGCGTTATCAAGGCTTCTTGGGCTCTCGCGTTCAACAATCGTTACCTTGATAGAAAGCGGCGAAATAACGCGCAAAGGTAAACCACTTATAAAATCTGACCGCGTAAACACCGATGATTATTTAGAGATCACAATGCCGGCAATAGCTAGTGAACCACAACTAACAGCAACCCCAATTGAAAACTTTAAGGTTGTATATGACGATGTCGATGTAATAGTTATAGATAAACCCGCAGGCGTAGCTGCGCACCCAAGCCCAGGATGGCGTGGCCCAACCGTGATTGGTGGCGTGATCGCTGCTGGTTACCAAGTTTCAACAAGTGGCGCCGCAGAACGTCAAGGCGTTGTACATCGTCTCGATGTTGGTACAACAGGGTTAATGGTTATTGCAAAAAATGAAAGTTCATATAGCAATTTAAAACAACAATTTCGTGATCGAACAGTTATAAAGGTTTACCATGCACTTGCCCAAGGACACATGGATCCAACAGAAGGAACTATCGATGCACCAATCGATCGCCATCCTCGTGAGGATTATCGCTTCGCCGTAGTTGCTGATGGCAAACCGAGCATTACGCATTACAAGGCGCTTGAATTTTTTCCGGCAGTTTCACTTTTAGAAATTGAGTTGGAAACTGGACGCACACATCAGATTCGAGTTCATTTCTCGGCGCTAAGACACCCCTTAGTTGGTGACATGACTTATGGCGCTGACCACACAATTGCCGAGCGATTACAAATTACTCGGCCGTGGTTGCATGCTCGGGAGTTGAAATTTATTCACCCATCATCCGGATCAGAGATTGCATTCTTCTCGAAATACCCAGAAGATCTGACACGCTCGCTAGAAATATTGGCCAAGGGCCAACTCCCTGAATCTCAGTAGTAATCTCACCTAAATGTCTGCAGATCAAGGATTCGTCCACTTACACGTTCATACCGAGTATTCCATGCTCGATGGTGCTGCGCGCGTTGATGAATTAGTTACCGAGGTTGCTAACCAAGGTATGCCTGCGATTGCAATTACCGATCATGGAAATGTTTTTGGCGCCTATGACTTTAATAAGAAAGCGATTAAGGCGGGCGTAAAACCAATCATCGGAATTGAAGCCTACGTTGCACCAGAATCAAGATTTGAAAAGAAACGTGTTAAGTGGGCCGATGGTGGTGAAGATGATGTTTCGGGTGGCGGCGCTTATACCCACATGACGCTGCTCGCCGAGAATAATCAGGGACTTTCAAACCTTTTTAAATTATCTTCATTAGCGTCCTTAGAAGGTTATTACTACAAGCCCAGAATGGATCGCGATCTCCTTTCTAAATATGCAACTGGAATAATTGCAACTACTGGTTGCCCAGGTGGTGAAATTCAAACGCGCTTGCGAATGGGCGCATTTAAAGAGGCGAAGCAGGCGGCTAGTGAGCTTCGAGATATTTTTGGTGCTGAGAACTTTTATCTTGAAATCATGGATCATGGAATTGATATCGAAACCCGTGTCAAAGCTGATTTATTAAAACTTGGGAAAGAACTTGGTCTGCCACTTCTAGCAACAAATGATCTGCACTATACGCATCACGAAGATGCAGCATCGCACGAGGCTCTGTTATGTGTGCAATCTGGTTCAACCCTTGCCGATCCAAAGCGTTTTAAATTTGAGAATAATGAATTCTATTTGAAGAGCGCAAAAGAGATGCGTGCGCTCTTCTCAGATATCCCAGAAGCATGCGATAACACTCTTCTAATTGCAGAACGTTGCAATATAACGATGCGCGAAAATGAAAATCTATTGCCACAGTATTCAGTTCCTAATGGCGAGAGTGAAGATTCATGGCTCCGCAAGGAATCAAATAAGGGTCTTGTTTCAAGGTTAGATGGCAAAGTCGATGTGCAATATCAAGAGCGCTTGGATTACGAATTAGAAGTAATGATAAAGATGGGCTTTCCAGGATACTTCTTGGTGGTCTCTGATCTCTGTTCTCATGCTCGAAGTGTCGGAATTCGCGTCGGTCCGGGAAGAGGCTCTGCAGCAGGATCGCTAGTTTCATATGCGCTTGGCATAACTGCACTTGATCCAATCAAACACGGATTATTGTTTGAGCGCTTCTTAAATCCGGAACGTATTTCTATGCCGGATATCGATTTGGATTTCGATGAACGCAGACGCTCCGAAATGATTGCTTACGCAACACAGAAGTATGGTGAAGATCGCGTTGCTCAGATTATTACTTACGGAACGATTAAATCAAAGCAGGCACTTAAAGATTCAACTCGAGTTCTGGGTTACCCATATGCAATCGGTGAAAAGCTAACCAAAGCCCTACCACCTTCGGTTATGGGTAAAGATATTTCCCTCGCGGGTATTTTTGATTCTAAAAATGATCGCTACGACGAAGCTGGAGAATTTAGAACACTGTATGAAACTGATCCTGATTCAAAACGCATTGTTGATACTGCGCGCGGACTTGAAGGGCTAAAGCGGCAATGGGGAGTGCATGCCGCTGGTGTAATTCTCAGCAAAGAACCACTTCTGGATGTAATTCCTATCCATAGACGTGAAGCAGATGGCGCAATCATCACCCAGTTCGATATGGGAGCCTGCGAATCTATTGGGCTTTTGAAGATGGACTTTCTCGGACTACGAAATCTCTCGGTGCTTGATGATTGTTTACTAAATATAAAGGCTAATAAGGATATTGAATTAGATCTTTCAACACTGACCCTCGATGATTTAAAGACTTATCAATTGCTTGGACGTGGTGAAACTCTTGGTGTGTTCCAACTCGACGGTGGCCCAATGCGGGCGCTTCTCCGCCAGATGAACCCAGATTCATTCGAAGATATCTCCGCCGTTATTGCGCTATATCGACCAGGTCCAATGGGCGTTAACGCACATAATGATTATGCAGATCGTAAAAATAAACGCCAGGAAGTTCTTCCGATCCACCCAGAGTTAACGCAGGCGTTAGCTGAAATATTGGGAGACACCTATGGACTAATTGTTTATCAAGAACAGGTAATGGCGATTGCTCAGAAGTTAGCGGGATTTAGTTTGGGTCGCGCAGACCTTCTGCGAAAAGCGATGGGCAAGAAGAATAAAGAGATCCTTGATAAGGAGTATGTAAATTTTGAAAAAGGAATGACAGATAACGGCTTCTCTAAATCTGCCATTGATAAATTATGGGAAACTTTGATTCCCTTCTCTGACTATGCCTTCAACCGTGCACATAGTGCTGGCTATGGAATGGTTTCGTATTGGACTGCTTATCTAAAAGCCAATTATCCAACGGAATATATGGCAGCGCTATTAACAAGTGTTCGCGATGATAAAGATAAGAGTGCGCTCTATTTGAATGAATGTCGCCGGATGGGTATTAAAGTCCTTCCACCAGATGTTAATGAATCACAATCCGATTACACCCCTCTCGGCAACGATATTCGATTTGGCTTAACGGCTATTCGAAACGTGGGCGAAAACGTTGTTGCTTCAATCGTTGCAAATCGCGCAGTTGCTGGACGTTATGAATCTTTTGGCGATTTCTTAACCAAGGTTGATGGCAATGTATGTAATAAGAAAACTATTGAATCTCTGATTAAGGGCGGCGCGTTTGATTCGCTAAACCATCCGCGCAAGGGGTTAACCCTGATCTACTTGGAAGCGATCGACTCAGTAATGGAAGCGAAGCGAGCCGAATCGATCGGACAATTCGATTTATTTGGTGGCTCTCCAGGATTGGGGGACACCGCTGTAACTGGTGTTGAGATTGATATCCCTAATCAAGAATGGGATAAAGCCTTACTCCTTAGTTATGAACGCGAAATGCTTGGGCTCTATGTTTCTGATCATCCACTGCTCGGTGTTGAACATTTATTGCGCTCTTCTACAGATATGCCAATTAGTCAGATTAATGATGATTCGATTGGCCACGAGCAAATTGTCACAATTGGCGGTTTGATAACTCAGATTCAACGTAAAGTTTCAAGACGTGGTGACTCGTGGGCAATTGTTACGGTCGAAGATCTTGAAGGTGCGATAGATGTTATGTTCTTTGCAAACTCTTATACCCAGCACTCAATGAACTTGATGGAAGATCGAATTGTAATTATCCGCGGACGTATCGATAAGCGCGAAGAACAAGTAAAGCTTATGGCCTTGGATCTATCGACTCCAGATATCTCACTTACGCCTTCTGGCCCCTTAATTATTTCTATGGACACGGTGCGATGTACACCACCAGTTGTCGATCGAATTAAAGAGATTTTACGTTCCCACCCCGGAAAGCGGGAAGTTCATTTGAAACTTGATGATGGCCGAAAGAGCTTAGTTATGAAAATTGGCGATGATTTAAGAGTTACTGCCTCACCGAGTTTGAGCGCTGACCTGAAAGCAATACTCGGCCCCGACTGTCTGGTTTAGATTAGAATCGCAGCGTGAATCCCGTCGCAATCAGAACCGTTGATTTCCGTGGCCGCGCTCTAAGTAAATCTGATTACCGCAGTGAACTTCCGCGCGCGGAATTAGATATAGATACTGCTCTGATTAGTATCAAGCCAATTCTCGAGAAGGTAGCGGGTGGATCCGAAAGTGATTTAATTGATCTCTGTGAAAAATTTGATGGCGTAAGACCGAATTCGATCAGGGTTCCAATTGCAGATATCACCGCGGCACTTGCGGATTTAGATGTAGATGTAAAGAGCGCTCTTGAAGAGGCGATAAAGCGGATTACTAAGGTGCACACAGATCAATTACGCAGTGAAATTTTTACCCAAGTAGTTGACGGTGGTGAAGTTACACATAAACAAATACCAGTTGACCGAGTAGGACTTTATGTACCGGGTGGCCGAGCTGTTTATCCAAGTTCG
>QYQH01000025.1 GCA_007280395.1 Actinomycetales bacterium
AGTAGCGCCAAGATTAGGAAAATCAAGCCGCCGGCAAAAGTTACATAGCTGGCAACAATTGCAATGTCACCGAGCGTTCCAAAGGCATAAGCATTAAGAAGCATTCCGCGAAGGGCTTGCCCTTTGAATACGGTTTCAACAGTTCCCGAAGCTTGTTTGGATTTTGCTTGTAAATCAGCGTTAGTTGGATCAGCTGCTAGTGCGCCTGCTGCGGCACGGTTCGCAGTTGATGCTGCTGCGTAAGTAGGCATGGCTGATAAATGGAAACCGATGTAGTGATCGGCATACATCTGCGCTTGCTTTCCAGTCGACATAATCCTATTTCCATTGTCAGCGAAGAATTTCTTAACATCATTGGTAACTTTTGGGTCACCGTTATCTGTTGGAATTGTTATTGCTTGAGGCGTCAATTGTGCAGCCACTTGATCCGTAGCAAAGTTACCGCCGTATTGCAGAATACCGCCAAGAATAATTAGGAATCCTGCAAGTAGCAGTCCAATTACGCTAGCAATTTTGTCAAACGATTTTCTATTCATTTTTTCTCTTTCTGTACTCTCCGGAATATATAGATATAAAACCTGGAGAAGTTTCATATCGCTATTAGTTTGGAGTATCAGAGCGAGTGGTATGTAGAAAAGTGCAAGTGCTAGCACCAAAGTAAATTGAGGGAGTGCTAGCCCTTATAATTGAAAGAGGGCCTTACTTGGAGTTTTTAATCGACGTGCTTATCACAATATGACTTACCGTCTGCTCCGACTTTGCTATGAGAGCAATCGATATTTAACTTATCGAAAGAACCATCACCGAAGTGGGCGCGGTATGCCAGCGCAAGAAGTACGCGAATATTTGTATCGCCATCAGACTTGATTCCAAATACTGATGCCATTCTGGATACCGTATTTTCGATTACTTTTTCGCTATGCGCAGTTGCTTTTGCGACTGCAATATTAGAAAGTCCATCGCATAGGTGTTGGGCGACTAAATGTTCAAATGGAGTTAAATCACGACGCATTATTCTGATATCCATAGTTGGTTTCCCAAAGCCCTCTCCGACTTTTGACAGTTATATTGGCTTTCCTCATTGTCCACCATAAACTCCCCTAATGGGTAACATCTCAAGCACCAAAAAGAACCAGGTCTTACTGCTCACCTTGGATCGTCCAGAGAAGAAGAATGCGCTTACACCTGCGATGTATTCCGATCTTTCAAGAGCGTTAGGCGAAGCAAAAGATGATTTCGACATCCGAGTTGTTGTAATTACAGGAGCTGGCACCGCATTTACTGGCGGCAACGACATTATGGACTTCTTAAATACACCACCTACAGGCCCTGATTCACCCGTGATGCAATTTTTATCAGTCCTTCATGATTTTCCTAAACCACTGATTGCGGCTGTTCATGGAAACGCTGTTGGCATCGGAACCACAATGTTGATGCACTGCGATCTTGTTTATGCAACAGCTGATGCAAAATTATCCATGCCCTTTGTTTCACTCGGCCTAGTTCCTGAGGCTGGGTCTTCAATTTTATTTCCACGTCTTGTTGGACACGCAATTGCTTCGGAAATTTTCTTGACTGGTCGAGACTTCTCTGGAACCGAAGCGCACGAGATGCGTTTAGTAAATGAGATTGTTTCGGATCCACTTGCAAAGGCGCTGGAAGTTGCAGAGGTTATTGCAAATCAACCGCCGACAGCGGTAATTAATACGAAGGCTCTTTTAAAGAGTGGGCATCATCAAGCGGTCGCAATGGTTATGGAAGCTGAAGGCGAATTATTTAGAATCGCACTTGAATCTGATGAAGCACAAATTGCATTTATGAAATTTCTCGAGAAGAAAAATAAGGGGTAAATCTAGATGTCACTTACTGGGAAACGAATATTCATTACAGGCGGCTCTCGCGGTATTGGTCTGGCAATTGCACTTCGTGCTGCCGCAGATGGCGCAAGCATTGCGATTGCAGCCAAGACGGTAGAGGAGAATCCAAAACTTCCAGGCACTATTTTTTCTGCGGCTAAAGAGATTGAGGCTGCTGGCGGGATTGCGCTGCCAATCCAATGTGACATCCGAGACGAGGATGCGATTGTTGTGGCAGTAAACAAGGTCGCAGCACAATTCGGTGGAATTGATATTTTGATCAACAATGCGAGTGCAATTAATTTGACTCCAACTGAGAAGACTCCCGCCAAGCGCTTTGATCTAATGTTCGATGTAAATGTTCGGGGAACATTTCTAACTTCACAAGCAGCTGTACCTCATCTACGAGAGAGTGCGAAGGCTGGTCGAAATCCGCACATCCTTACCTTGTCGCCACCGCTTTCGATGAAAGCAAAATGGTTTAAGAACCACGTTGCATACACGATGTCTAAATATGGAATGAGTATGTGTGTTCTTGGAATGGCAGAGGAATTTAAACGCGATGGGATTGCAGTAAATGCGCTCTGGCCCAGAACTGCAATTGATACCGCAGCGCTTCAAATGATTCCTGGCGTCGATACTGATTTCTGTCGTAAGCCCGAGATACTTTCTGATACCGCCTACATAATCCTAAATCGAGATGCTAAGACAACGACCGGAAATTTCTTTGTAGACGATGAAGTCCTAGCATCTGAAGGCATTACTGATCTTGAGAAGTATTCAGTTAAGCCTGGAACAACTGATTTCTTGCTCGATTTCTTTTTAGATTAAATACTGAGGGCTTCTAGGCTAAGTGATTTGCGATCAATTAAGAGAATCTGGTGGTTCTCTATTCTCTTCCAATTCTTTTGATTCCAACCGGAGGATGCAACCAAGATTCCGTTCTCATCTTTACGGTAAAAGAGATCGTAATAATCTTCGGCTTCACCCTTAGGCCGCTTCCCATAATTATGCTCATTGATAATTACATAAGAATCAGAAGTCAAAATCATGGCGTTTATTGAGGAGTAATTGCAGTTCTCTTTAATCAACTTCACCCCAGCACTTATTCCAGCGATTAATCCCAGCTTCTTAATTTGGGTAATCAAAACATAGAAGTACTTTTCACTATCGGTGTTCCCGCGCATTAGCTTGATCAATTCTGGATCGATAAATTGGTCCATCGAATCTAGAGGTGTAATTCCACCATTGTGTATAAAGGAGATATTCTCAAATTCAAAGGGATGGGTATTTCCTTCGACAACGGCTAAACCAGATGTTGCCCAACGCAGATGAAGCAACGCGCCATCGGACAAAACCTCTTTGGTCAGATGTGAATATTGCGAACTTTCTTTGGCGGGGAGAGTTTCAACAATTAAATTTGAGGGTTTGCCGGTTGAAGAAGTTGCAATACCCCAACCATCACGATGTTTCTCCGAGAGATCCGAGAACTCCTGGAAACTTGCACCAGCAATCTCTTCAATACTTACCTCATGTGAGGAAACGTAACCCATTAATCGACACATAAAATTTATTCAGATAGTGGAGTTACGTAAGCGCCGCTGATACCGCCATCAACTAAGAAGTTTGATGCGGTGATAAATGAAGAGTCATCAGATGCAAGGAATGCAACAGCAGCCGCTAGTTCGCTAGCTTCCGCAAAGCGACCCAATGGGATATGGACTAAGCGACGTGCCGCACGCTCTTTATCTTTAGCAAATAGTTCCTGAAGTAGTGGCGTATTAACTGGTCCAGGGGAGAGGGCATTTACGCGGACGCCTTGACGTGCAAATTGCACACCAAGTTCGCGAGTCATTGCAAGTACACCACCTTTAGAGGCGGTGTATGAAATTTGTGAAGTAGCAGATGCCATAGTTGCAACAAATGATGCAGTGTTAATGATTGAACCTTTTCCGGCCTTTAACATATAAGGTAAAACTGCTTTGCAGCAGAGGTAAACAGATGTCAGATTAACCTCTTGAACCAAGCGCCAGGCGTCGATTCCAGTAGTAAGAATTGAATCATCTTCTGGTGGTGAAATTCCAGCGTTATTGAATGCGATATCGATGCGACCGTATTCGTCAAATGCAACCTTATACATTCTTGCCACGTCTTCTTCTGAAGTGACATTTGCTTTTACAAAAATACCGCCAAGTTCTTTCGCAACTTTCTTACCGATCTCTTCATTTAGATCAACTATGACAACCTTTGCGCCTTCTTCGACGAAGCGTTGTGCGGTCGCATATCCAATTCCACTTGCGCCACCAGTGATTACCGCAACGCGATCTTGTAACCGTTTCATTTATTCTCCTAGTTATTCTTGAGTGTCAAAGAAAACATTCTTAACTTCAGTAAATGCATCAAGTGCATCTGGACCTAATTCTCGACCTAGTCCAGATTGCTTATACCCGCCAAATGGCGTCCAATATCTAACTGATGAGTTTGAATTTACCGAAAGGTTTCCGGCTTCGACCGCTCTTGAGACCCGAATTGCTCTGCCAATATCGCGAGACCAGATAGATCCTGAAAGCCCATATTCTGAATCGTTTGCAATGCGAATCGCATCTGCTTCATCTTCAAAAGGCAGAACGCTTACTACTGGACCAAAAATTTCTTCGCGATATGCGCGGTCACTAGCATCTTTGGGAAGCAGAACCGTTGGCGCAAACCAATAACCCGGGCCTTTCGGTTTTGTTCCCTGGAAAGCGATGGGAGTTCCTGGCGGTAGATATTCCTGGACTCGAGCTAACTGTGTAGCAGAAACCAGAGGACCCATCTCTGCGCTCTCAAGTGCGGGATCTTCAACTCGGAATTTTTTAACTGCTGTCTCGAATTCAGCCATGAATTTATCGAAGACCGAACGTTGTACAAGTAACCGAGATCTAGCGCAGCAATCTTGACCAGCGTTATCAAATACCGCCCCAGGTGCATTTGCTGCCGCTTTTTGGATATCGCTATCGGCAAAGATAATATTTGCGCTTTTGCCACCAAGTTCAAGAGTTAAACGTTTTACCTGATCGGCGCACCCGCGCATAATTCCTTTTCCAACAGTTGTTGACCCAGTGAAAACTATCTTCCGAACTAGGGGATTAGTTACAAATCTTTCACCAACAATGCTGCCCTTGCCAGGGATAACATTAAATACCCCCTCTGGAACTCCAGCTTCAATCGCAAGTTCTCCTAAGCGAATTGCCGTCATAGGAGTGATCTCAGCAGGTTTTAAAACAACGGTATTTCCAGCGGCAAGTGCTGGGCCAAAGCCCCATCCTGCAATTGGCATTGGGAAATTCCAGGGAACGATAATTCCAATAACGCCAAGGGGTTCTTTGAAAGTTATATCAATTCCATTTGGTACCGGGATCTGTTTTCCAAATAATCTTTCAGGTGCAGCACTGTAATAATTCAAAACATCACGCACATTGCCGGCTTCCCAACGCGCATTCCCAATTGTGTGACCGCTATTTAAAACTTCAAGTTGCGCTAACTCTTCGATATGCGAGTCAACGATTGCTGCAAAGCTGCGTAATAGCCGTGCGCGATCGCCCGGATTAACTTTTCGCCAACTTTGAAATGCTTTCTCGGCTTTTGCTATTACTAAGTCAGTTGCCGCAAGATCTGCGAGTTCGATATCTTTGACTGGTTTCTCGGTAGTCGGATTTATTATGGTGAATTTGCTCATTGATTTACATCCGCTCGAAACTACGGAAACGCTCCCAATCTGTTACGGCTCGTGAATAGGCATCTAATTCAGTATCTGCCATGTGTGTGTAGTGCTTCTGAACATCTGCGCCAAATTTTTCTGTGACCCATTTGCTGTTCGCCCACAAATCACGGGCTTCTTTCAGTGAAGTTGGTACGCGATTTGTTTCAAGAGCATAAGCATTTCCAGTGAAAATTGGCTCCAGCTCCAAATTATTTTCAATGCCATCAAGACCAGCAGCAACCATCCCAGCAACCGCTAGATATGGGTTTACATCGCCACCTGGAACCCGGTTTTCTACGCGCAAAGATAGACCTTCGCCAACTAAGCGAAGTGCACAAGTTCTATTATCGCGGCCCCATTTGATAGCAGTTGGCGCAAAGGTCCCTGCTTGGTATCGCTTATATGAATTTATATTTGGTGCAAATAAAAGAGAAAGTTCACTCATATGTTTCTGCAGCCCTGCTAAGTATGAACGGCCCTGCTTAGACATGCCATCTCCAGCATCTCCAGCAAGAACTGCGCCACCCTTCTTATCGCGAAACGAGAGATGAATATGGCAAGAGCTGCCCTCTTTCTCATTGAACTTCGCCATGAAGGTAAGTGAACATCCTTGCTTTGCTGCAATCTCTTTCGCGCCCATCTTGTAGATGACGTGATTGTCGCAAGTTGAGAGTGCATCCTCATATCGGAAGGCAATCTCGTGTTGGCCAAAGTTACACTCACCTTTTGCTGATTCAACAATCAAACCAGCCTCATCCATATTGTTTCTAATTTCGCGCAATAATTTTTCTACCCGGCCAGTGCCAAGAAGTGAATAGTCAACGTTGTACTGGTTTGCTGGAGTTAAGTTGTTGTATCCCTTATCCCAGGCCTCTTCAAAAGTTTCTTTAAAAACTATGAACTCAAGTTCAGTTCCGCACATCGCTACCATGCCAGCTTTATCTAAGCGCTCTAACTGGGTTTTCAATATTGTCCGCGGCGAAACCGAGATTCCATGTTTGTGGTGATCTGTGAAATCTGCAATCAAGATAACGGTTCCTTCATGCCAAGGCATTGGGCGCAAAGTATTTAAATCTGGAAGCATCGCCATATCGGCATAACCGGTGTCCCAAGATGAAACGTCATAACCTTGAATAGTGTTCATCTCGATATCTGACGCCAATAAATAATTACAGCCTTCAGTTCCATTTGCGAGGGTGTCATCTAAAAAGAATTTGGCATGAATTCGCTTGCCTTGGAGTCGGCCTTGCATATCGGTAGCACCAACCACAACGGTGTCGATCTTGCCGCTTTCGACGCCTTTACGAAGTTGCTCAACGGTTAATTTCACGCGCTTGCTCCCTTTGGTCAGAATCCAGAATTACCTGTGTGGGAGGTTACTAGGGCGTTTCCGTAGACACAACGACCCAAAAATTGGTGAAATTTCTCGCTGAAAACCTCGTGAATACACTTCCAATTTGGTGAGACGCAGGGCACACTCTCTTTAACTTCTAGAAGGGTGGAATGGATTCAATGAATTCAATGTCGAATACACACGCAGATGATGAGCGTCGCTTAGCCGACCTCGGATACAAACAAGAGCTAAATCGTTCTTGGTCAAGTTTCTCGAACTTTGCAATTTCCTTCTCAATTATTTCGATCTTGGCAGGTTGCTTTACGACCTTTGCGCAGGCTTGGAACAATGGTGGTCCCGTAGCAATTTCCCTTGGTTGGCCGCTAATTTCAGCCTTCATTTTAATTATTGGTCTTTGTATGTCCGAACTCGCCTCAGCATTTCCAACCTCTGGCGGAATTTATTGGTGGGCTACCAAACTTGGCGGTCCCAAGGCTGGGTTTTATACCGGTTGGCTAAATCTAATTGGTCTAGTTTCAGTAACCGCTTCAGTGGGATACGGCTTAACCTCATTCCTAAACATTGTTCTAGGTGCTTTCTTTGATGGTTATGCGACTTCATTTATGGGTGGCGATTTTATCAAGCAACAATTCGCACTATTCGTAATTGTTATTGCCCTTGTAACTCTGATCAATATATTTAGCAGCCATCTTTTGGCTGTAATAAATAACATTTCAGTTTGGTGGCATGTATTTGGCGCCGCTCTGATCGTTATTATTTTGGTTGTAGCACCAGATGCTCACCAATCTGCAAGCTGGGTCTTTACTGAAAAAATCAATAACTCAGGCTTTGCAGGTGGAAGTTACTGGCTATATGTTCTGCCACTTGGCTTCTTATTAACCCAGTACACAATTACTGGCTTTGATGCATCCGCTCACCTTTCTGAAGAGACCCAAGGTGCTCATATTGCTTCAGCAAAGGGAATCTGGAAGTCAATTTTCTACTCCGCAATCGGTGGATATATCCTGCTGCTTGCATTCCTATTTGCTGCAACAAATTCTGACATGATCAACTCAACTGATCCTGAAGTAAATCCATTCGGAATCGGTTCTGTCATCGCACTTCTTTACAGTTCACTCGGTGGTGGCGCTTTGTTCAAGCTGGTTATGGTAATTACAACAGCTGGTCAGATTTTCTGCGTAACTGCTTGCCTGACTTCATGTTCTCGCATGCTCTTCGCCTTTTCTCGAGATGGCGCAGTACCAGGACATAAGAACTGGAAGAAAGTAAATAAGGCTGGAGTTCCAGTTAACGCAGTACTAATCTCAGCTACCGGTGGTGTTGTTCTTACACTTCCTGCTCTCTACAAGAGCTCAGCTGGCGTTCCAACCGCCTTCTATGCTGTTGTTTCAGTCTGCGTAATCAGTCTTTACTTATCATTCATGATTCCAATTTATCTTCGTCTAAAAGCTGGAGATAAATTTAAGGTCGGAGCTTGGAACAATGGTTCTAAGTACAAGTGGATGAACACAGTTGCAGTTGCTGAAATTGCAATTATTTCGCTCTATTTCATTATGCCGTTCTCACCACTAGGTGTTCCTGGTGCCAAGGACTTCAACTGGACCGCGGTTAACTATGCTCCAATAGTTACTGGCGGCGCCTTGATCCTTCTCTGGATCTGGTGGCATCTTTCAGTAAAGAACTGGTTCAAGGGACCAATTAGTAATCTGTAGTTTGATATAAAAAAGGGCTCTCATATTGAGGGCCCTTTTTTTATTGAATTTTTACTGAAGGATTAATCGACCCCAATTTTGAATAATTGGTTTCCAAATTTCTTCCAATTCAATTTCAGCCACTCGAACCTCAGCCTTCACACTGCTCTTTCCAGATTCTAAAAATGCGTTATCAGCGTCATCTTCCCAGAGTTTAATTATCCCGGAATCAATTTCTGGATGAAACTGGACTGCATAAGTCGCCTTACCAATTCGATAAATTTGATTTTCACATAGTTCACTTGAGGCCAAATTCACGGCGCCTGTTGGAAGTTTAGAAATTTTGTCTTCATGCCATTGTGCAGAGATCGCGCTCTCGCCAAAGTTGAATATTGAATCTGAAATCGAATTACGATTGATTCGATAAATTCCTATTTCGCCAACTTGAGCTCGAGAAACTTCGCCATCTAAGGCGGTTGCTAACAACTGCGCGCCTAAACAAATTGCAAATATTGGAATCTCTCTAGCAACTGCATCTGCCAATAATTTCTTTTCATCCGCCAACCACGGCAATTCCTCATCATCATTCGCGCCCATCGATCCACCTAATGGAAGTAGCGCACAAACATCATCTGGAACTTTTGTTGGGACAACTTCCCCGGTATAGGCGCGAAGAATTCGTATATCAAAACCAATTTCCATAAGCCAACGGCCAACTAAATGTGGGGGATCGGTCGGGTCATTTTGGATTGCAAGAATTATTTTCTTGCCCTTTTCTGCCATACCCAAATAATGGCTCAACTTTTGGAATCCTGCATGACTTTTGAAAATTCTGCAAAAATTGTCCAAAATCTTTGGGTGCAACACGCATCAAGTCAGCCTATTAGTGCATTATCTGGCTTTCCCTGCTACCTTCACCTTTATAAGAAAACTACCAAGTTTTCTCCCAACCAAAGGAGCTCGTACCCAAAAGGGATTCGCTGATAGCTAGCGAGCCATCCAACAAAAGGTACTTCTTTCCAAAATGACCTGAACTCTAGAACCTCAGACTTTCCGCAAGACCCCAAATATCTCTACTCCAATCTCATCGACAAAAATTAAAGAGATGATGGCTGCCGAGTGGGCGTTATATTCAAAAACTACCTTTGCCTCCGGTGTTGAAAACACTATTGCGAAATCGTCCTCGCCACTTGGCGCAACTTCAAGCTTCCAATACTGGGATCCATATCCAATTAGCATTGTTTCAGCTAAGGGAGCGTGGATGACCGATGTTGATGGTCGTCAATTACTAGATCTTTCAATGGGCTTCGGTGCAATGCTTGCCGGTCACTTGAATGAAGAAGTGATTTCTGAAACCAAGGCCGCACTTGAAGGTGGAACTCTCTTTGTAACTCCATCACCTATTTCACGTGATGGTGCTGAACGCTTATGCAAGCGCTTTGGAATCGACAAAGTTAGATTTGCAAACTCCGGCACTGAAGCCACAATGTATGCAGTTCGAACTGCAAAGGCTTTCAATGGTAAATCTGCAATCGTTAAGTTGGAAGGTGGCTACCACGGTAGCTACGACCCACTTACGGTTTCAGTAAAGCCGGCTCTTGATCAAGCAGGAAACCCAGAAGAGCCAACTCCGGTAATCGGCCACGGTATAAATGCTGGCGTTGTTTTCGTAGTTCCATTCAATAATCTGCCAGCACTTGAGAAGATTTTTGCTCGCGACCACGAATCGATCGCCTGCTTCATTCTCGAACCAGTTCTTGAAAACCTAGGAATTATTCTTCCAGATGCTGGCTACCTTGCTGGTGTTCGGGAACTATGTACCCAATACAACATCGTCTTAATTTTCGATGAAGTGAAAACTGGTTTAACTGCCGGTCCACAAGGCGCAGCACATCGCATTGGTGTTCAACCAGATTTAATCTGTCTAGCTAAATCAATTGGCGGTGGGCTTCCACTTGCGGCATTTGGTGGCAAGGCAGAAATCATGGACACGATCACAACTGGCGCAATGGCTCACTTCGGAACATTTAATGGCAATCCACTTGCAATGGCGGGACTTCGGGCCATGGATCGATTGTGCACTGAAGAGGCACTTGCAAAGGCGGAAGCTTTGAATGAGCAAGCTTTGGATCGCATAACCGCGATTATTGAAGAGTTTCAACTTCCAGCGCATACTGTTGGTTTCGGAGTTAAGGGATGTGTAACTTGGTCGAAAGATCCAGTTCGCAACTATCGTGATTACAAGGCGACTGATTTTGTAATTGCTGAACTTTCATGGCTCTGGTCAATGAACCGCGGAATCATTACGCCTTCGGGCCTAGATGAACAATGGTTGATTTCCCTGGCACATGGCCAGAAGGAGATTGACCTGCTGGTTGAAGATTTCCGAGCGTTTGCGGTTGCACTTCGCTCTTAAGAAATCTGAAGATTTATACCGTTATTCAAGGGCAATTAGTTCCAAATACTGATTGCCCCATAAATCTTCATCACCATCTGGAAGTAGTAAAACGCGCTCTGGTTTAAGGGCTTGAACAGCGCCGACATCGTGGCTTACAAGAACCACAGCACCTTGATATTCACCAAGTGCGGCAAGAATCTCTTCGCGTGATGCGGGATCTAAGTTGTTTGTTGGCTCATCAAGTAGCAATACGTTTGCCGAACCGACTACAAGTGTTGCAAGGGCAAGCCTGGTTCGCTCGCCACCACTTAGAACCTTTACCGGCTTTTGCACATCATCGCCGCTAAATAAGAACGAACCAAGTGTTTGACGTGCCTGTTGCTCGCTGATTTTGTCGCCAGCAGAGAGCATGTTCTCAAGAACAGTGCGTTCAAAATCCAATGATTCGTGTTCCTGGGTGTAATAACCAATCTTCAAACCGTGGCCAGGCAGTATTTCACCAGTATCTGATTCATTTGTACCACCTAAAATACTTAACAGCGTTGTCTTACCTGCACCGTTTAATCCAAGTATTACAACGCGAGATGATCTATCAATTGCAAGATCAACATCGGTGAAGATTTCAAGTGAACCGTATGACTTGCTTAAACCAGTTGCCATAAGCGGTGTCTTGCCACAAGGCGCTGGGGTAGGGAAGCGAAGTTTTGCAACCTTGTCGGATTTACGAACATCTTCAAGGCTAGAGATAAGTGATTCGGCGCGACGTAACATACCTTGTGCAGCGGTTGCCTTAGAAGCTTTAGCGCGCATCTTCTCGCCTTGCTTCTGCAAGATCTCGGCCTTCTTCTCGGCATTTGCGCGTTCTTTCTTGCGGCGATGTTCATCGGCTTCGCGTTGTAATAAATATTTCTTCCAGCCCATGTTGTAGACATCGATGACATTACGGTTCGCATCGATATAGAAAACTTTATTTACAACAGTTTCAATCAGAGCAACATCGTGGGAGATAACCACCAGGCCACCAGAAAACTTAGTTAAATAATCGCGTAACCAGTTGATGGATTCGGCATCTAAGTGGTTTGTTGGCTCATCAAGTAGAAGTGTTTCCGCGCCGCTAAATAGAAGGCGGGCAAGTTCGACGCGACGACGTTGACCACCAGATAGAACTTGAATTGGCTCTTCAAATAAGCGTTCTGGTAGCCCAAGATTTGTTGCAATTGATTCGGCTTCAGCAGAAGCGCCATATCCACCAGCAGCATTGAATTCACTATCAACTCGGGCATAGCGCTCGAGAGCAATTTCTAACTCTTCTGGGGTGGCTGTTGCCATTGCTTCTTCGGCTTTGCGCATACGAAGAACGATTTGATCCAGACCACGCGCAGATAAAATTCTATTTATAACTGATTCTTCTTGATCACCAGTTCGCGGATCCTGGGGAAGATATCCGATTGTTCCGGTGCGAGTTATCTGACCACCTGCTGGAAGTATTTCACCAGCTAAACATTTTGCGAGGGTTGATTTACCGGCGCCATTTCGACCAACGAATCCGATTCGATCTCCGCTGTTAATACGGACCGCTACATCTTTAACTAAGAGTCTTGCGCCAGCTCGGAGTTCAACGCTTTGAGTGGCAATCACTAAGCGATAGTCCCACAGCGTTAGTGGATATAACTAATCGTCTATCTTAAACCCGTCTTTAATAGCACCAAGTTCTATGCCTGCTGCAACGTGATCTGTATTTTCTCCGCGTGATAACTGGGCGGCATGGGCTTTATCGTGCCAACGCTCTTCGATTTTGCCGTATTTCCAGAGCAACAACGCAACTGCCCAAACTACAACAAAGGCTGCAACAATAATGTAACCAGCAGAATTTAAATTGAATTCATTTACATAGTCCCAGAATCCACCAGATAAGTTTAATTGACCCGATAGAACTTGTAATAGTTCTAAGCCACCAACGAAAAGTGCAACGCCGACCGATAACCCCGTGATAATTATGTTGTAGTAAACCTTGCGGACTGGTTTAGAAAATGCCCAACCATATGCAAAGTTCATGAAAGAGCCGTCGATAGTGTCAAGAAGGCTCATTCCGCCTGCAAAGAATAAGGGTAGTGAAAGTACTGCCCACCAAGGGAGTCCAGCAATGACGGAAGTTCCAGCCAAAACAAGTAGGCCCACTTCAGTTGCAGTATCGAAACCTAAACCAAAGAGAATTCCAAGTGGATACATTTTCCAACTTGCATCGATTCGTCTTGCAATTGGTCCAAAGAATCGCATGAGTAGACCACGTGCATTTAAATGCTTCTCAAGCTCTTCTTCACTGTACAAACCCTTACGCATCTGTGAAAAGACTTTAACAATTGAAACTAGAACAATTAAATTCAAGATTGCAATCAACATCAAGAAAGTTCCAGAAACCGTTAATCCGATCAAGCCTGTGTAATGATGAAGTGCTGAGTCCTCATTTTTCAGTTGTGAACCAAGAGCCTTAATTCCAAAGGTTAGAAGGAGTGCAAGAGCTGCAACGACAGATGAGTGGCCAAGGGAGAAGAAGAAACCAACAGCAAGTGGTCGCTTTCCTTCGGACATTAACTTTCTAGTTGTGTTATCAATTGCGCTGATGTGATCGGCATCGAAAGCGTGACGCATTCCTAAGGTGTAAGCCAACGCCGCAGTGCCCCATCCGAATAAAGTGCCGTCGCCTAATTTATAATTCCCAGAAACCGCAAGGCCCATTAATACGAAACCAACTATGTGCAGAAATGCGATGAAACCAAACATCAAAGCCATCCGGCGCCATTCATCCCGCGTTAGGCGCTCGCGAAGCGGAATTCGAGCCTGTGTGGTAGCAACCTGGTTCATGTGACCCCTTGAGCCATAATTTACTTAATGCGAATGATTTGCAAGTAGAAAAATACCCTAACCAGTGGACCCGCGCTACTTGAAATAAAAAAAGCCCCCCAATTTCTTGGAGGGCTCTTTAAAGTGATTCTTAGAGGTCGTAGTAAAGCTCGAACTCAGCTGGATGTGGACGCAAGCGGACGTAATCCACTTCTTCTTTGCGCTTCCAAGTAATCCAAGTTTCGATTAGATCCTTTGTAAAGACCCCACCCTTAAGCAAGAATTCGTGATCTGCTTCTAGGTTATTTAGAACCGCATCAAGTGAACCTGGAACTTGTTGGATTGCAGCGGCTTCCTCGCCATCCAATTCATACAAGTCTTTATCAACCGGCTTTGGTGGTTCGATCTTATTTTGAATTCCATCTAGTCCAGCCATAAGCATTGCAGCGAATGCTAGGTATGGGTTTGATGACGGATCTGGACAACGGAATTCAATGCGCTTCGCCTTTGGATTCGAACCAGTGATTGGAATACGGATACAAGCAGAACGGTTACGAGCTGAGTAAACAAGATTTACTGGCGCTTCATAACCGGGAACTAAACGACGGTATGAGTTAACTGTTGGGTTGGTGAATGCAAGAAGTGAAGGTGCATGCTTTAGAAGTCCACCGATGTACCAACGAGCCATATCTGAAAGATCGCCATATCCCTCACCGAAGAACAATGGCTTGCCATCTTTCCAAAGTGATTGGTGAACGTGCATACCAGAACCATTGTCACCGAAAAGCGGCTTTGGCATAAAGGTTGCAGTCTTGCCAGCTTCCCATGCAGTGTTCTTAATGATGTATTTGAACTTCATAACATCATCGCCGGCAGACAAAATATCTGAGAAGCGATAGTTAATCTCCATCTGTCCTGCAGTACCAACTTCATGGTGTGAACGTTCTACAAGGAGTCCGGCTTCGCCAAGTTTCATAACCATCTGGTCGCGAAGATCTGCGAATTGATCTGTTGGTGAAACTGGGAAATATCCACCCTTGATACGTGTTCGGTATCCGCGGTTTGGTGTGCCATCTGGATCATATTCAACGCCGGTGTCCCATGCGCCTTCATACGAATCGATGTGGTGGTAAGACTCGTTCATTCCAGTCTTGAAACGAATTGCATCAAATACATAGAACTCGGCTTCTGGTGCGAAGAATGCGGTATCTGCAATACCAGTTCCTTTTAAGTATTCAACAGCTTTTGCAACAACACCACGTGGGTCACGTGAATAAGGAGTGTCATCGATTGGATTGTGAACTGAGAAGAGAATTACTAAAGTTTTTACATTACGGAATGGATCGATGAATGCTGATTCTGGAATAGGCAGCAACTTCATATCTGACTCGTGAATTGCTTGGAAACCACGGATTGAAGAACCGTCGAACATTAGACCGTCAGTGAAAACTGCTTCGTCAAATGATTCAACTGGAACGTTGAAGTGGTGCTGGATACCTGGAAGATCGATAAAGCGAACGTCAATAAGCTTTACATCTTCCTTCTTAATAAAAGCAAAAATCTCAGCAGAATTCTTAAACATTTCTCTCCCGGTTAGGTTCTAGTCTCTTGGATGGACGCTGCGCCGAGCCCACCAATGCAGTTCTTGATGGGGAAAATATAGGCGGTTCTAGTAAAAAACGGTTAACCGAATTGTTACATTTATGTTTCCTATTTACCCGTCGAGCCCAAAGTGGGCTCAATTCTGGGGAGAGGTTAGCCTTAGCGCATGGAAATTGTTGGCCTGGGTAGGAGATTCTTGGCGCTAGCTATCGACTGGGCAATGTGCTCAGTAATTGCCAGCCTTGTTGGTTTCGAATCAAAATCACTTACAGTTTTAGTGCTTTTTTTTGTAGAGGTAAGCATCCTTACTACCTTGCAACAGTCTTCGGCTGGCCAGAGAATTTTGAAAATACGAGTTGTTGACTTCACGAATCGGGGGATTGTTCCACCGCTAAAAATATTACTTAGAACTTTTCTGATCTGTTTAGTTCTCCCAGCCGTCTTTACCCGCGAAGGGCGAGGCCTGCATGACTGGATTACAAATTCAGTTGTTGTAAGAGATCCTCGGATTTAGCGCTTAGGTATTTTTGCATTGCGATTCATTGGCATTGGGCCTTTTGGAATCGGCATACTCAAGCCACCAACGGCCTTTAAGCGATTACGAACTTCACGAACTTGTACCTTGGAGAGTTTCTTCGGCAGCTTCTTTAGATGTCTCTGTAATTTGCGTAGCGGAACTTGGCCAGAACCATCGCCAACGATAACTTCGGACAATTGCACACCAGGAAGAAAACGTTCCATCTTGCGGCGCTCATCTTGCATAAGTGTGCGAACGGCAGAACTTCCTTCGCCAACTAGAACAATTCCCGCGCGACCAACACTGCGATGGACCATATCTTGGTTGCGAGAAACGTTAACTGCCGGAGTCGTAGTAAAACCTTTTCGAATAGCCATCAAGACAGATGCACCAGCGCCCATTTGATCTTGAATAGACAAAAACGCTGCAGTGTTTGCTTGGCGGGTGAAGATAAAGAATGCAACAAGAACTGCAAGTGGAATCGATATTATTGTGAAATAAACTGGATGATTGAGGTTTGTTCCAATTATTACTCCAACACAGAGAGTTACCGTAAATGCAAGTGCCATCCACAAATAAGCGATCGGCTTATGTTTACGAACCAAGCGAAAAGCATCTTTCAGAACCTGTATCTGCCCTTGCTTTTGGCCAGCAACTGGTTGGGCCTTTGCTTTTCTCTTAAATAACGCCATTACGCTCTCTCCTCTTTATTTGCTTTCTCTCTCAAATGCTCAGCCCATTCTATTTCAACTTGCTCAGGGGTAGGAGCAGTTCCTCCTAAACGTGCAGGCGCCCAACGTTGACCCTTATGAGAATCTGGATACTCAATCTGAACTTTAGTAAGAAGCTCCTTCATCAAGCGGCGAAGTTCGGCTTCTGCAGCATCTGCATCTTCACCTTTCTTCACTATGAACTGCTCACCAAATTCCACAGTGATTGGGAATCTATTTCGCTTCCAGTCCGCTCTCACTTTCTTGGTAATTATTCTCTGGCTTCCCCAAACGATAGTTGGGATGATCGGTGTATCGGAACCCATTGCTAAGCGAACTGCACCGGTTTTCAACTCTTTGATTTCAAAGCTACGGCTAATTGTGGCTTCTGGAAAAATTCCAACAATTTCTCCGCTTCGCAAGTAACGCAGAGCGGCAACGAAAGAACTTGAGCCACTTGATCGATCCACACAAATATGATGCATTCCGCGCATTAAGGGACCGGCTAATTTATGATCAAATATCTCTTTCTTCGCCATAAATCTGACATATCTCTTTCTGGGTAGAGCTGCTGTTCCGGTAATTGCAAAATCCAAATATCCGATGTGGTTGATTGCAAGGATTGCGCCACCTTCTTCTGGAATATTTTCTATTCCATTGAATTTAAATTGCAGTCCTAGGTATTTCCAAAGTCCCTTAATTACAAGAACAACTGGGGGATAAACAAAATCGCGCATTAAATATTGGCACGCTTCTCTTGGGCTTGCTTATATAAACGCCCAGCGCGGTAACTGGAGCGAACTAGGGGACCGCTCATAACACCAGCAAAACCAATAGCTTCGGCTTCTGCGCTTAGTTCAACAAATTCATTTGGCTTGACCCAACGTTCAACAGGGTGGTGCTTTGGGGTTGGACGTAGGTATTGGGTAATGGTTATCAAATCGCACCCGGCCGCGTGCAGATCAACAAGAGCCTGGGTAACTTCTTCGCGAGTTTCGCCCATACCGAGAATTAGATTTGATTTGGTTATGAGCCCGAAAGCTCGAGCTTGAGAAATTACATCGAGTGAGCGTTCATAACGGAATGCGGGACGGATTCGCTTAAAAATACGAGGAACAGTCTCCAGATTGTGGGCAAAAACTTCTGGTCGAGTTTCGAAAACTTCATTTAAAAAAATTGACTTTCCGCTGAAATCTGGTGCCAGCATTTCAACGCCAGTCCCCGGATTTAATTCGTGAACTTTGCGAATAGTTTCGGCATAAAGCCAAGCACCTTCATCATCCAAGTCATCACGAGTAACGCCAGTGATGGTCGCATATTTGAGTTGCATGGTTTGAACAGATTCAGCAACACGACGAGGTTCATCGCGGTCTAGGGGATCGGGCTTTCCGGTATCGATATTGCAGAAGTCGCAACGACGTGTGCACTTCTCGCCACCAATCAAAAATGTTGCTTCGCGATCTTCCCAACATTCAAAGATATTAGGACACGCTGCTTCTTGGCAGACGGTATGTAAACCTTCTTTTGCTACGAGTGAACGAAGAGCGGTGTACTCCGGACCCATAATTGCTCGAGTCTTAATCCACTCTGGTTTACGCTCAATCGGAACCGCGGCATTTCGCGCCTCAATTCGAAGCAATGGTCGGCCTTCGGGTGCAAGTGTCATTCGGCGATCCGTTCTAGAGCAAGCAATAGGTTACGTTCCACAACAGGCAAAACTTCTGAAATTGTAATATCTCTTCCCAACTCTTTTGCCAGCGACGTAACACCAGTATCGGCTAACCCACATGGCGAAATATGATCATAGGCGGACATATCGGGATTTATATTTAGCGCGAAGCCATGCATGGTCACGCCTTTTGCAACGCGAATTCCGATTGCTGCAATCTTGCGGTCTCCCTTTGCATCTCGAATCCAAACACCGCTACGTTCGCAATATCTAGTCGTAGTAAGTCCCAGTTCGGTGCATGCTTCTATAAGTGCAGTTTCAACTTCGCGAACAAATCCCACGACATTATTGCGGTTACGTAATTTAATAATCGGATAACCAATTAATTGACCTTCGCCATGCCAAGTGATTTTTCCGCCGCGATCAACATCGATAACTGAGGTGCCATCAAGTGGGCGCTCATGCGTTTCGGTTCTACGGCCTGCGGTATAGACCGAAGGGTGTTCCAACAAAATTAAGGTATTCGGAAGGCTGCCCTCGATAACGCCGGCTTGAATTTTACGTTGGTAATCCCAGGCCTTCTGATATTCAATGAGACCTAAATGTTCAACCAATATAGGGTTGGTTTTAACCCCTAGCTTCGAATTCTCCGCGTACATAGGTATGAGCCTAAGGTAACCTTTGCGTCTAAACCAATTAAAGAGCGAATAAATTGAAAGGCACGGGATGTTCTCCAAAGAAGCCTCAAAAATTAAGGGCCGCAAACCCCTCTGGTTAGCCATAGTTGTCGTAATACTTTGGATGTCTATCTCCGGGTTTACAGGTCCCCTTTTTGGAAAACTCTCAACGGTCCAAGAGAACAATAACTCCTCTTTCTTGCCTCCTGAATCTGAAGCAACTCGGGCAGCAACTGCCATAGCTAAATTCTCAGATAGCGCAAATAATCAGATACCAGCACTCGTACTTTTTACCGGTGATGTAACAGATGAGCGAATCGCATCTGCCCAAGCATTTGCTCAAACTCTGGGAAGCAAATCATTGGTACATACCGATGGCAAACTGCTTGAAGACGCTGATGGAAAAGAAATCTCAATTCCCATCTCTAACTATTTTATAAAAGGTGCGCCAATAGTTGCCTTTCCATCACAAGATGGAGAAGCGATTCTTGCTAGTTTCCCCATCAGCGTTCAAATCGCAACTGAATTACTGCCGGATGGTAAAGAACCTGCGTTGCCAGGTCTCATAGACGCAGTTCGTTATTACGCGACAGATTACGCCAAGGCAAATGGATTTGTTACTCACACAACTGGCTTTGCTGGAATTCTTGCCGATCTCTTCGGCGCCTTCGGGAGTATTGACTCAGCTCTACTACTAACGACTGGTGGCGTTGTAGCGATCATTTTGATTATTGTTTATCGTTCACCAGTTCTCTGGATACTTCCGCTTATGACTGCTGGTTTAGCGCTTACGCTTGCAGGTGGCGTTATTTATATTCTGGCTAAGAACAATGTAATGACTCTTGATGGCCAATCACAAGGAATTCTCTCGGTATTGGTTCTCGGTGCCGCAACTGATTACGCACTACTTCTTATTGCTAGATACCGCGAAGAACTTCACTTACACGAATCACGTTATGACGCAATGAAAATAGCGTGGCGTGGAGTTGTAGAACCGATTGTCGCTTCAGGCAGTACCGTAACAATCGGATTACTAGTTCTTCTGTTGAGCCAATTGAATAACAATCGTGGACTTGGGCCGGTTGGAGCAATTGGAATTATCTGCTCCATGATTACGGTATTAACGCTTCTTCCAGCGCTTCTTGTGATTTTTGGCCGTTGGATATTCTGGCCAAAAGTTGCACGATTTGGGGACGCTGATGAAAGGCTAAGTGGTTCATGGGCGAAAGTTGCAGCGGCCACCGCTCGCCATCCTCGTAAGTATTGGGTTGCTTCAACCGCAGTCCTAATCATTCTTGCTGGATTATCTTCGACGTTAAATGCAACAGGGCTTTCAACTATTGATTCCTTTACCAAGCGGACTGATTCAGTTGTTGGTCAAGAGGAGCTATTAAAACATTTCCCTGGTGGTCAAGGTCAACCGAGTCAAGTTGTTTTGAAGGCTGATTTAGCTGAAAAGGCAATATCAATGTTGAAGAAGAATCCTGGAGTTGATTCTGTTATGCCTATGGTTGAAGGGCAATATGTTGAAGGCCAACCTCTACCGCCTGTGAAAATTGTTGGCGGAAACATGTTGCTAAATGTCACTCTTAAATCTGCACCAGATTCAAAGGAAGCTATTGCAATGATTCCAGGGCTTCGTTCAGAGATGGAGAAGTTGGATTCAAGAATCCTTGTTGGTGGATCAACCTCAGTTAGCTATGACATAAATCAGGCATCGAAGCACGATCGGAATCTAATAATTCCTATAGTTCTATTAATAATTGCAATTATTTTGGGGTTTCTACTTCGTTCGATCTATGCAGCGGTTCTACTACTCGGAACCGTAGTTATTTCATTCTTTGCAACCCTTGGGGCTTGTGCGGTTGTCTTCAACCATATCTTCCACTTTAAAGGCGCTGATCCATCCTTCCCACTCTTTGCCTTTATCTTTCTTGTTGCGCTCGGCATCGACTACAACATCTTCCTCATGACTCGAGTACGTGAAGAAGCACAGAAGATGGGAACTCGAGCAGGTATGACCAAGGCTCTCACCGTAACTGGTGGCGTGATTACGTCAGCCGGAATAGTTCTTGCAGCAACTTTCGCAGTTCTAGGAATTCTGCCACTTGTCTTCCTTGCCGAACTTGGATTTGCAGTCGGCTTCGGAGTTTTACTAGACACAATGCTGGTCCGTTCTATTCTGGTTCCAGCTTTGGTCCATGAAATCGGCCCAAAGGTTTGGTGGCCGTCAAAGCTTCAATTCCACGGCAAGTGAGTAAATCTGTTGTAGTAGTTGGCGCTGGACTAGCAGGTCTAACCTGCGCCATCTATCTGCAACGTTCGGGAGTTGAAGTTACCGTTCTTGAAGCGAGCGATCGAGTCGGTGGACGAGTTAAGACTGACTCGGTAAATGGCTTTCGATTTGATCATGGATTTCAAGTTATTAATCCAAACTATTCAGAGATCAAAAGGTTAGATGCGCTGTCGGGTATCGAATTCAATGAAGCTTTTAGCAACCTGCGAATAATTGAAGGTGACAAAAATCTAAAGGTTGGTTTAGGGCACATTTTAAATACTTTGGGCGTAGGTTCTATTTCTGAGAAAATTAATTTTGCTAAATTCCTATTTGGTAATCCGAGTGGGCGAAATTTAGGTGAATGCGCAAGCACATTCCACGAAATATATTCACGGGTTCTTTCGCCATTCTTACGGGGTGTTTTCTTAACAAATCCGGATTTGATTCGTGCAGATATTTCCAAAGAGGTTATTCGCTCATTTATCCTTGGCCGCCCAGGAATTCCTTCACAAGGTGTTGGTGCTCTAGCGGAAGCCTTGTCCGATCAGGTATCGAGCCTTAATTTGAGCGCGCGCGTCGATGAAGTGAAGCAGGGGAGCGTTCGTGGCAATTTCGGAGCGATAAATTGCGATTCGGTAGTTGTCGCAACCGACTTAACTACTGCCGCACAAATATTAGATCTAGGAGCGATTCCAAAGACTTTAAGTTCTACAACTTGGTATCACAGCACTTCTGAAGATCTTATTGCTGGCGATTACCTGGTACTGGATCCGAAAAGCCCGCTTGTTAATTCACTTGTGATTTCGAAGGTCGCAAGAAGTTATGCACCGATAGGAATAAATTTAATTTCTAGTACAACAATTGCTCCGATATCAGAGAGCGAAGTACGAAAAGAACTATCTAAAATCTGGCAGTGCGAGACTCGAAATTGGGACCTTGCAGCACGATATGAAATTAAGCAATCGTTACCTTTTAGAAGTGACCTCTTGGTATTAGATCAAAATCCTGAGATCGGAAATGGAATTTATGTTGCAGGAGATCATCGAAGTGTCCCATCACAAAATGGTGCGATGCGATCTGGTCGCAAAGTTGCACAAGCGATTATTTAACCGGCTGGACCAGAGTCTCTAGAGCGGTAGTTAAATGCGGATAATCAAAGTTAAATCCATCATTTATTAAAACGTTTGGCAAAATTTTCTTCGATCCTAATATTTCGGAAGAGAAACCTCCGAGCGCCCATTTTAAAGCAAAGCCTGGAGCCGGAAATAGCGCCGGACGGTGCATTGCACGTGCAAGTGCCGCGGTAAATTCCTGATTGGTTGCTGGATTAGGTGAAGTTAAATTCACTGGGCCAGAAACTCCCGATTCCATTAGGTGACAAATTGCGCGAACTTGGTCATGCAAGGTAATCCAAGACCACCACTGTTTTCCATTTCCAAGTTTGCCACCAAGACCAAGTCTAAATAGTGGGATCATGCGACCTAGTGCACCACCAGTAGGGTCCAAAACTAAACCCGTACGAATTTTTACGGTTCTAACATCGCTAGCTAGGTCTGCAACACCTTCCCACTCACGGCAAACTGTTGCAAGAAAATCATCGCCACCACGATCGTTTTCAGTCACGGCTCGATTTCCGGTTTCACCATACCAACCAATTGCACTTGCTGAAATAAAAACCGATGGCTTAACAGTTGCAACTGCACTTGCGATTGTAGTTGTGCCGAGTAATCTCGAATTCAAAATTGTGGATTTATACTTCTTCGTCCAGCGTTTATCGCCAACCCCAGCGCCAGCTAAATGAATCACTGCATCAACGCCTTCGAGAGCAGATAAATCCACAGTTCCCGCGATTGGATCCCAAGTTATTTCATCTCTAGCAATTGCTGGTCTGCGAACGAATCGCTGAACCGTGTGGCCCTCGTTTCGCAGGTGACCAACTAGAGCAGTTCCGATTAATCCGGAAGCTCCAGTAACAGCAACACGTTGCGGAGGTAGGCGAGTGGCCATACTTAAGAGAGACCTAAATCAGATTCGAAGCGTCCACCTTCTAAGCGATCCTTCAAAGTGACTAAGAAACGAGCGGCATCTGCGCCATCAACAATTCGGTGATCATATGAAAGTCCGAGGTAGACCATTGAGCGAACTGCAATTGTTTCTCCGCCATCTGTGCCCTTCATAACCATCGGGCGTTTTACAACAGCTCCAAGGCCGAGAATTGCAACTTGAGGTTGGTTAATAATAGGAGTATCGAAAAGTGCCCCGCGACTTCCGGTATTTGTGATTGTGAAAGTTCCACCACCCAATTCATCAGGTGAAATCTTATTGTCACGAGTTCTTGCGGCAACATCAGCAATCTTGCGCGCAACGCCACCCATATTTAAATCACCAGCATCACGAATTACTGGAACCAGAAGACCGCGTTCGGTATCCACAGCAATACCAAGGTGTTCGGAGCCATGATAAGTAATTTGGTCACCAGTTACAGATGAATTCAAAACCGGATGCTGCTTTAGGGCTTCGCAGACCGCCACTGCAAAGAATGGCAAGAATGAGAGTTTGGTTCCCTCGCGCTCTTCGAATGTAGCCTTCGCACGATCACGCAGCCTTGCGATTGCAGTCACATCTACCTCAACAACAGTTGTGAGCTGAGCACTTACGTGAAGTGATTCCAACATGCGCTCTGCAATAACTTTGCGAAGTCGCGACATCGTCACAGTAGTTCCGCGAAGTGGTGAAACCGAAACAGGTGCAGATACTGCAGTTGTAGAAGAGCCAGCGGAAGCAACTGGAGCTGATTGGAAAGTAGGAGCGGCTGCTTTTGGCGCGGCTGCTAGAACATCTTCCTTACGAATCCGACCACCAATTCCGGTACCAGTTACCTTGGAAAGATCAACGTTATTTTCAGTAGCAAATTTGCGAACTATAGGAGTTACGTAAGCATCTTCATTTGAAACTGCTGCCGGCGCAGTTCTAATTGGAGCCGGCGCAATAACTACTGGCGCAATAACTACTGGCGCAATAACTACTGGCGCAATAACTACGGGAGCGGGAGCAACCAGCGCTGGCGCTGCGACTGCTAGAGGTTGGACTCGTGAAGGTGCATTTGCACCACTAATTACTGCAAGTCGGGCGCCAACTGGAACAGTTGAATCCACAGCGACATCGATTGAAACTAGCGTTCCTGATGCAGGCGATGGAATTTCAGTATCAACTTTGTCGGTAGAAACTTCGAGAAGTGCTTCATCAACAGTTACTTGATCGCCAACGTTTTTAAGCCAACGCGTAACAGTTCCTTCAGTTATTGATTCTCCGAGTGCCGGCATCGTCACAATAGTTCCGGTCGAGGAAGCAACTGCTACCGGTGCAGCTACTACTGGAGCCGCAGCAACAGCCGCAACTGCCACTGGTGTTGCAGCAACAGGTGCTGGTGTTGATGCACCAGTTGCGCCATCAGCAATCACTGCAAGTTCGGCGCCGACTGCAACAGTTGAATCGACCGCTACAACAATTTTCTGCAAGATACCCGCTACAGGTGATGGAATTTCAGTATCTACTTTGTCAGTTGAAACTTCTAGGAGTGGCTCATCGACAGCGACCATATCGCCTTCGTTTTTAAGCCAACGCGTAACAGTTCCTTCAGTTACCGATTCGCCAAGTGCTGGCATCGTTACAGAAAAGGTCATTTTATTTTCTCCCGTTACCCGTGTGAATGTAGTGGTTTACCAGCAAGTGCTAAGTGCGCTTCGCCAACAGCTTCCGAAAGCGTTGGGTGGGCATGAATCAAAGATGCTACGTCAGATGCTTCTGCTTCCCAGTTGAATATTAATTGTGCTTCGGCCAATAGTTCGCCGACTCGAGCACCAACCATGTGAATTCCTAAAACTGGACCATTCTTTGCAGCCACCAATTTCACTGAGCCAGCCGTCTTTAGAATTTGGGCTTTGCCATTTCCAGCCAAGTCATAATTCAATTCAACAACATCATGGCCGCGTTCCTTTGCTTGTGCGGTTGTAAGTCCAACAGAGGCGACTTCTGGTTCAGAATATGTAACGCGAGGAACGCCATCGTAATTAATCGGACGGGGATTTAGGCCACCGATCTCCTCAGCTACCAAAATACCTTCACCGAAACCGACGTGTGCAAGTTGTAGGGTCGGAATCAAATCTCCAACAGCCCAGATTCCTGGAATATTTGTGCGGCATTTATTGTCAACTAAAACATAGCCGTGCTCCATGGTCAGACCAGCTTCTTCGTAGCCAATATTTGCTGAAACAGGCCCGCGACCAACAGCAACAAGAAGTACTTCTGCGGTGAATGTTTTACCATCTTCAAGTGTGACGGTGACGCCTTTTTTATTCTTTTCAGCAGACTTAAAGCGAGTACCAAGTTCGAAATTAATTCCACGTTTTCTAAATGCGCGCTCTAGCCCCTTACTTGATGATTCATCTTCAAGTGCAATTAGATGGGGCAGACCTTCAATAATTGTTACTTCTGCTCCAAATGATTTCCACACAGATGCGAATTCGCAACCTATAACTCCGCCACCTAAAACAATAACGCTAGCTGGAACTCGATCCATAGCGATTGCATGTTCACTTGTAACTATTTGAACGCCATCTATTTCTAAACCGGGCAGTGTCTTTGGGTATGAACCAGTTGCCAGAACTATATTTTTGCCGGTGTATTTAACGCCATTTACGTCGACTTCATTTTTGGAGACCAAGCGGCCGTGGCCCTCAATATATGTAACGTTTCGGGATTTAACTAAGCCCTGTAGCCCTTTGTGTAATTTTGAAACAACGCCATCTTTGTAAGCGTTTACTGCCAACATGTCGATGCCGATAAATTGGGTGTTGACTCCGAAATCCGATGAGTGGCGCGAACTATCCGCAACTTCGCCAGCGTGCAGCAGGGCTTTGGTTGGGATACAACCGCGGTGTAGACAAGTGCCACCGAGCTTGTTCTTTTCGATCAAGGCGACGCTTAAACCAAGTTGCGAAGACCTTAGCGCGCAGGCATATCCGCCGCTGCCGCCACCAAGAATTACTACATCAAATTGCGACACAAAGCGCCTCTCGCTATTTATTCCGAAAACTTGAGCCTAATCTTGCCACGAAATCTGCCAGAGCCTAATTCGCGAGTACCCAATTACTTCCGAGAACGAGGAGCTTGTGATGAAGCTGACTCGATTAAGGTTACAAGGGATCTAAGGGCTATTCCAGTGCCACCTACCGGGGTATATCCATACGCAGTGGCCTCGTTATAAGAAGGTCCTGCGATATCTAAATGCAACCAGGCAAGTTCAGGTTCAATGAATTCCTTTAGGAAAAGACCAGCAACCAACATCCCGCCCATCCGATCTCCAATGTTAGCCATATCAGCTACCGGTGAATCAAGAGAGGCCCGAAGTTCTTCTGGGAGCGGCATCGGCCAGAAGGCTTCACCTGCTTTCTGAGCTGCTGCTAAAAATTCATCAGAAAATTCAAAATTATTTGTCATCACTGCGCTAGTTCGAGTTCCAAGTGCAACAACTTGTGCGCCAGTAAGAGTCGCAACATCAATGATTCCTTTGAGACCTCCGGCCTTTGCACCAACTTCTTGCGCTCGCACAAGTGCGTCGGCTAAGACCAGGCGACCTTCAGCATCAGGATTTAGAACCTCTACCGTCTTGCCACCATAAATACTTATGATGTCACTTGGGCGCATTGCATTCTCACTCACCATATTTTCAGCCAGCGGCGCCCACGCATCAATCGAGATTGGCAATTTCAATTCTGCGATTGCAAAGACTGCAGCAATAACTGCAGCGGCTCCACTCATATCGCTCTTCATCGCTTCCATGCCATTAGCGGGCTTCAGCGCTAGACCACCAGTATCGAAAGTAATTCCCTTTCCGACAAAGGCATAACGCGCTTTAGATTTACCTGGGTTATAGGAAACGCGGAGTAATCTCGGTGGGTTTGCAGAACCTTGACCAACTCCAATGATTCCACCGTAACCCTGAGCCTTAAGGGTAACTTCATTCAAAATTTCTACCTTTAGGCCAAGTGGTGTTGCAATCTTTTTCATTCGTTTACAAAATGAATCTGGAGTTAGATGACTTGGGGGAGTATTGATTAAATCTCGAACAGTTGCGGTATGGCGCGCAATAATTTCGGCGCGAACAAGAGCGCGCTTCACCGCGGCATCCGAAATTGTTTTAGTTGCGATAACAATCTGTTCAAGTGGTTCTTTAAAATCTTGTTTAGTACTGGATCTGAATTCATTAAATGCATATGCACCAAGGGCGGCGCCTTCGGCCACCGCAGAAATTTGCGCAAGAGAACTTGCGGGAAGTGCGAAAGTTGCCGCGTTCTGTCCGGCGAGTGCTCGAGCGGCAGAACCTGCTGCGCGTCTTAGTGTTTCTGGGTCGTAACTCTTCTGACTTTCGCCAAGTCCCGTGAAGTAGATGGTCTTTGGGTTTGAGAAAGGAACCTTGATTATTTCATCACTCTTGCCAGTTGCACCAAGGCTATTTAGAATCTCGAGCAGCACTTTTTCGTTTAGCGCGATAGCACCGGATTCAATTTTTACTCTGCCTTTGCTTGCAGATAGCCCAACAACGGCATAAGGAGTTGTGATTGCAGATGCCAACTTCAACGCTTTCATCTAACCCCCAAATTTTCGATAAATAATTGCGACCAGCGAACTATAAATCAATCTTCGTGGTTTGCCTAAGTTAACCTAAGTTAACCTAAGTTAACCTAAGTTATAGGAATCTTGGGATAAGTTTGGCGCTATGAAATCACCGTTATATGACTGGCACCAAGGAGCATCTGCAAAATTGGCAGATTTCGGTGGCTGGGATATGCCGATCGAATATCCAAAAGGAGTAGGTGAATTTTCAGGTGGCACCTTGGCCGAGCACTCAGCTGTTCGTGAGCGAGTGGGAATTTTCGATGTTTCGCACCTAGGAAAAATTAGCGTCAAAGGTCAAGGCGCAAAAGATTTCGTAAACACAATGGTCACAAATGATTTAAATCGTATTGCCCCAGGAAGCGCTCAGTACAACCTTTTCTGCAATGATTCCGGTGGAGTTATTGATGATCTAATTGTTTATGAGTTTGCAGATGACAACATTTTTATAATCCCGAATGCATCAAATTGCGCCCAGGTTGCCGCGGATCTATTGGTCTCTGCCCCTGCTGGAATTGAGGTTTTAAATATTCATGAGCAATTTGCAGTTCTTGCGGTCCAAGGTCCAGATAGCAAAAAGGTTTTACAGAGCCTTGGGCTAAATCTCGATCTTGAATATATGTCATTCACAAAAATAACTCTGCCAGGCCATGAGAATCTAGGCGAGATAATTATTTGCCGAACTGGGTATTCCGGTGAATTTGGTTATGAACTTCTGCCTTCTTGGACTTTTGCAGAAGCGCTCTGGAAACTTTTAGTTGTTGAAATTGCAAAATTTGATGGTCGAGTTTGCGGGCTCGGTGCGCGAGATACGCTGCGGACCGAAATGGGATATCCACTTCATGGTCATGAGTTGTCACTAGACATTACGCCGGTACAGGCAAGTGCGAGTTGGGCAGTGGTATTTTCTAAGGAAAGCTTTCGGGGGAAGAGCGCGCTCGAAGCAGAGAAGGCCGCTGGCCCTAAGCGAATTTTACGAGCAATCAAATGTAATGATCGTGGAATCCCAAGAGCGGGTATGAAAATTTTGGATAGCAATGGTGACTTAGCTGGCGAAGTTACAAGTGGCACATTTTCCCCGACGCTGAAAACCGGAATAGCACTTGCCTTAATACGCCCTGGATTAAAGGTAGGAGATGCCGTTCAAATTGATGTTCGCGGGCGGGTCAGTAGCGCCATTATTGTGAAGGCGCCATTTGTCGCTTCACACGTGCGTTAATTCGATAAATCCTTCTTGGCAACGATTACTGGGCGACCAGAATCAAGAGTGAAGACGCTGATTCGGTTCTCAAATGCCACCTGCAGTTCAGGGGAATGAATTACAAAATCTGATGTTCCGCTGAGAAGTACTTTGCCTTCCTGCATCACAACAATTTTTTCCGCATACATTGCAGCAAGTGTTATGTCATGCATTGTAGAAACAATCGTAACTCCTCGTTCTTTCAGCAACTCAATATTATTTAGAACAGCGATCTGATGGTGCAGGTCCAGTGCACTGGTTGGTTCGTCAAGCAATATAAGTGTTGGTTCCTGCACAAGCGCCCGTGCAATCAGCGCACGTTGCATCTCGCCTCCCGATAGTTGAGAAACGAATTGGTTCAGCATTCCAAATAAACCTGTAAGTTTCAAAATGTCGGCAACTAAAGTTCTGCTTTTCTTACTCTCATTTCCCCAACCATCGCGTTTAGATCGCCCGAGCATTACATATTCACTAACACTCATGCCTATTGGAATCTGCGGATGCTGCGGAACAAAGGCAACATTTCGATTATGGTTTCCATAAACTTCGGCACCTGAATCCGTGATTGATCCGGAATATGATTGTGAACCAAGTAGCGCTTTGAGAAAAGTAGTCTTACCTGCACCGTTAGGACCTACTAAACATGTCCATTTACTGTGCTCGATCTCAACGTTGATATCTTTGAGAATCTCTTTCTGGCCAAAGCGAACGTTTAAGTCTTCAACTTTTATCATTTTGCCACCAACCTTTTCTTGCGAAGCACTACTAGGAAGAATGGGGCGCCAACAAAAGCGGTAATAACCCCGATAGGTAATTCAGCAGGGGATAGGAGTGTTCTTGCACCTAAATCCGCGAGAACTAGGAAGCTTGCTCCAACCAGCGCAATTGTTAGTAGTCCACGATTTGTAACGCGGTGGGTTATTCCGCGCACCAAGTGGGGGACAACAATTCCCACAAACCCGATTAAGCCACTGGCTGAAACCGCCGTAGCAGTGGCGAGTGTTGCGGCGATGACTGCGATTACCCGCAATCTATTGGGATTAATTCCAAGTGAATAAGCTTCTTCATCGGTCAACATCAAGCCATCTAATTGTTTGGAGACTGTTATCAGAATTGTCAGTGCAATGAAAATATAGATTGATGACCAAGTAACTTTCTCCCAATTAGCAACAGTTAATTCGCCAAGAATCCATGAGTAAACCGGCCGTAGCGAGGAACTATTTCGTTGTTGTAAATAGGTTTGAACAGCGGTGGCGAAAGATCCGACAGCTATGCCAGAGAGAAGTAGTGAGTTTGGTTCTGCAAAGAATTTTCCGGAGATGAAGAAACTGACTAGCACAGCCAAGATTGCGCCGAAGAACGAGAAGATTGGAAGCAGGCTGTAAAGATCAGCCCCGGCACTTGTGATAGCAATCGTTGCACCAAGACCAGCTCCTGCTGCTGCGCCCAATAGATATGGATCGGCCAGGGGGTTACGGAAAACCGTTTGATAAACCGCGCCACTCGTTGCCAAAGCGGCTCCAACAATTGCTGCAAGGAGCGCTCGTGGCAATCGCAGATCAATCAGCAGTGTGCGTTCTTGCCCAGTTAATCCACCTGGCAATCCGCAGAGAGTGCGGATAATCTTTTGGAATTCCAAAGGCACTGGGCCAAAACTAATTGCAAGAAATCCGACAAAAATGAGCAGCGAAAAAGAGACGGCTGTAATCTTCCAATTCCAAATAGGAGAGATCACGCCTTCGCTGCTCAATTTTTTCATTTTCTTACTTGATCTTCCCAATTGCGGTGGCTATAAATTCATAGAAGTCAACAAGACGTGGCCCCCATCGTGATGGAATATCTTCCGGAAGAGCTATAACGCTCTTCTTTGATACTGCCGAAATTCCATTCCAACCGGGACGTTTCATTATTGTGGCTAGCGATTCGCCATATTGAGCATCGGATAAAAATATTATTCTGGGATTAGATTTAATTAAATATTCAGATTGCAATTGTGGATAGCCAGCTGAATCAGCACTTGCGGCTGGATCTGCAACATTAGTTAAATTAAAATCTTTATAAACCTTACCGATGAAAGTATCTGATGTAGCGGTATATAAAGTGTTATCCAACTCATGGAAGAAAGAGATCTTCTTAGCTTGTCTTCCACTTTTTATTGCTGCCCGAATCTTGCTCTTCATTGTTGTAACCACGGTTTGCGCACTTGCTAGATTGCCTGTTGCGCGCCCAAGGGCTGTAATCTCAAGATATACCTGGCTCAAATCTTTTGGAGCCTTCTCTAAAAAGACCTTTATCTTCAATTTTTCGAGCGCTGACTTTATCTCAATTGCTTTCGTGGCATCTGCATTCAAAATAATTAGATCTGGTTTGTAATTTAAGAGCGCTTCAACGTTTGGGCTAAAGGCAGAGAGTTTTGAGATGGGTGCGTTGGTAGGAAAGTTTGATAAGTCATCTACAGCAATTACTTGGGGACCGGCACCAATTGCAAATAGAGTTTCAGTGGCGCTCGGTGAAAGTGAGATGATTCGTTGCGGTTTGCTATCTGTTGCAGAGGTGGGAGTTAAGCCCACAACTGATAGTGCAATGGTTGTTGCAAATATTCGAAAAACTAAAGAACTTCTCTTCGTAAACATTAAAAATCTCCCTCAAGAGAATTTGAGGGAGGAAGCTTGGGCGATAAGAAAAATAAATTTCTCTTGAGGCCCGACCTTCCTCCGAGGTCGGATACATCAATAATGAATTAGGCGACCTGGCTCGGATTTTCACTCAACCAATCGTTGAATCGAATCTCTACAGTTGCGGGACAGCGCCGGGTTTTCACCGGACTTCGCTAAACGCATTACCACTGAAAAAACTAGGTAATCTCAGTAGGCGAAAAATAGCACTTAATCAATCTTTTTTGCGAGAACGGCGACCAACCGTGAATGCGATTCCTAGAGCAATTACTAGACCTGCGCCTGCTGCGAATAGTTCGTTGCCTCCGATGCCTTCGTGAGCGTCTTCGATCGAATGCTCTGGTTCATTTTTCTCATCGCCATCAGCAAAAGCGATCGTGGGAAGTATGAGTAGTCCAGTAGCAAGCACCATTGAAAATAGCTTTCGTTTCATAGGTTACAGACTACGCTTTTCCTCATGGAATATCGCCGCCTCGGTTCATCAGGAATGTATGTCTCAGAAATTTCTTATGGAAATTGGATCACACACGGTTCACAGGTTGAAGCAGATGCTGCAATCAAGTGTGTACGCGCTGCGCTCGATGTTGGAATCACAACTTTTGATACTGCAGATGTATATGCAGGTACTAAAGCCGAGAGCGTTCTGGGTAGAGCGCTAAAGGGCGTTAAGCGCGAGAATTATGAATTGTTTACCAAAGTTTATTGGCCGACTGGGCCAGGTAAGAATGATCGAGGCCTTTCGCGCAAACACATTATGGAGTCAGTCCACGCGTCACTGAAACGTCTCGATACCGATCACATTGATCTTTATCAGATGCATCGTTTTGATTATGAAACTCCAGTTGAGGAATCACTTCGCGCCTTCGATGATTTAATTCGACAAGGCAAAGTTCATTACATCGGTTTTTCAGAGTGGAGCGCACCGCAGATTAGCCAGGCACTCGAAATTCAAAAGGCAAGCGGCTTTGATCGATTTATCTCGAGCCAACCACAGTATTCAATGTTGTGGCGAGTTATTGAATCAAAAGTTGTTCCGCTCTGCGAGCGCGAAGGTATTGGACAAATAGTTTGGTCCCCAGTTGCTCAAGGCATTCTGACTGGTAAATATCTGCCAGGCAAGAAACCACCAACAGGTTCAAGGGCAACCGATAAGAAGAGCGGTGCCGAGATGATTTCTCGTTGGATGCGCGATGAAGTTCTAACGGCAGTCGCGAAACTAAAGCCAATTGCGGATTCAATTGATCTTTCAATGTCTCAACTGGCACTGGCTTGGGCCTTGGCTAATCCAAATGTTTCTTCGGTAATTATGGGCGCTTCAAAAGCAAGCCAAGTTAAAGAGAATGTGAAAGCTTCTGGGATAAAACTAAGCGCCGATGTCATGCAACAAATAAATAAGGCCCTCGGTTCCATTCCAGAAACTAATCCAGATAAAACCGAGAGCCCGAATCCAAGAGCTTAAATTGTTTGAATCAGTTAGATGCTATCTCCAAGTTTTTTCGCAGGCGCAGGTGCGCGAAGGCGACGCATCTGGGTTGAACGGAGCCAGCCATATAAAGCTAACCCTTTTGTAGATTCTTCAGGGAACTTCTCACCAACCAATTTCTTAATCCTTCGTCCCGTGAAAACACCATAAATTATTGAGTACCCCATTGCTGAATACATTAAAACGATTGCTAAAAATCTTATTTCTACTGAAGGAACCAATGTGAGTAATAGGACAACAACCATTAACGGTAAGAAATATTCGCCTAGCGAGCGACGAGAATCAATATAGTCTCGAACGAATTTCTTAACAGGACCACGGTCGCGCGCGGGAAGCGCACTTTGATCACCCCGCATATACGCCGCTCTAGATTCTGCGCGTGCAAGCTTAAGAGACTCACGATTCTTTGCTCGATCAGCTTTTGAAACTGGCGCGGTAATCGAATTAATTTTGGTCTTAGCAACAGCGTCTTTGCGCTTTGGCGTTGCCTTACCCTTTTTCTCTGGATTCTGTTCTGAGCTCTTATCTGCTGATTTTGTCATGCGCCTACGGTAGAGCGAGCATTCGCTCAAGTGCAACTTTTGCGAATTTAGCAATCTCAGAATCCACGCTTATTTGGTTAACCAGGTGCCCATTGACGAGAGATTCCATGGCCCAGACTAGATGTGGCAGGTCTATGCGGTTCATTGTTGAGCAGTAGCAGACCGTCTTATCTAGGAAGTGAATTTCGCGATCAGGGAAGTTCTTTGCCAGCCGCTGGACTAAGTTCAACTCTGTTCCAATCGCCCACTTACTTCCGATTGGCGAATTTTCAATAGTTTTTATAATCATTTCAGTACTGCCAACTACATCAGCAATTGAAACCACTTCATGTTGGCACTCGGGGTGAACTAAAATTTTAACCCCAGGCAATTTAACTCGCATTTGCTCAACATTCTCAGTTGTGAAACGACCGTGGACTGAACAATGGCCTCGCCATAAAATTACTTTGGCTCCCAGAATTTGCGCATCGGTGAGTCCGCCATTTGTTTTCCAGGGATTCCAAATTACGCAATCTTCAAGTGTTAGCCCTAGGTTCAAGACTGCGGTATTTCGACCTAGATGTTGGTCGGGTAGAAATAGGATTTTCTCGCCCTTATCTGACTTATCGAAGGCCCACTTCATCGCACGAGTTGCATTGGATGAGGTGCAAACTGCGCCACCATTTTTACCAGTAAATGCCTTAATTGCTGCAGAGGAATTCATATAAGTGATTGGAACGGTCTTACTTGCAAGTCCTAGTTTCTCTAGGACGCTCCAACAATCATCAACTTGTTTTGCAGTAGCCATATCGGCCATTGAACAACCAGCCGCGAGATCGGGCAGAATGACTTTCTGATTTGAACTCGTCAAAATATCTGCGCTTTCGGCCATGAAATGCACACCACAGAAAAAGATAAATTCCGCAGTTGTATTTTCTTCCGCGGCTTGAGCCAATTTGAAAGAGTCACCAGTTATGTCAGCGAATTGGATTACTTCATCTCTCTGGTAATGATGGCCCAAGACCATAGCCCGACTTCCCAAG
>QYQH01000008.1 GCA_007280395.1 Actinomycetales bacterium
AGCTTTCCAAGGGCTTGGCTTGCTTTGGATAGCGCTGACTTATCGCCCAAGTGTTCGGTCTTAACAATCTTTAGCCCCGCGAGATCTTTTGCCTCGTTAATTGCAAGAAGAGCGCTTTTAACACTTCCAGTAACGTCTGCAACATCAGGAACATCAGGAACATCAGGAACATTGAGCGTCATAATAGTTAAATCCTACCGAATTCCAACCTCAAACATCGCGATTGCAGCGGCGCTAGCGACATTTAAACTTTCAGATTTGCCCTTCATTGGAATTGCAACGCGAGCATTTACGCCTGCAATCTCCGGCAATCCTCGGGCTTCATTGCCGAATATAAGAATCGTTTTTTCACTCTTAGGAAGATCGGTTATTGAGCCAGATCCATCTCCCGCCAAAGCATCCCCCGCCAAAGCAATCGTATAAAAATCTCCAGCAGTGGCGAAGTCGATGAGTTCTTCAACGTCAACGCTTTCGACAACGGGAATATGCCAAAGTGCCCCTACTGTTGCTCGCACTGTCTTCGGTGAATAAACATCAACGCTATTTTTCGAAAATACCACGGCGTCAAAGCCAAGAGCTTCGGCAGTTCGAATCACTGTTCCCGAATTACCAGGATCTTGAATCTCCCAAAAATAAGCGATCTTCTTAGCCTCGCGTTGCTTAATTTTGTAGAGCGTCATTTGGGTGAATTTGCAGAGCGCCAGAATCCCTTGCGGTGATTCGGTTTCTGCCATCTCATTCATCACAGCATCAGAAACATGAACTATTGGCGCGCCCTCTAGAATTTCGGCAGCAATTTCTGCCTGTAATTTTGCAAAGCCTTTTTCGGTTACAAATAAATTTATTAATTCGGGTGCATCAACTAATGATGCGGATAACACTTCTCTAACGCATTGAACTCCATCAGCGATAAATTCTTTCTCAGTCTGTCTGATCTTCTTACCGCGAGAACCCAAAAGAGCCTTCACTCTCTCTACATGAGGAGAATGAAGGCTCGTAATTTGGTTATTAGGCATTTACAACGTGCTTGCGAGCCACTTCAACTAAAGCAGCAAATGCAGCTGGATCATTAGTTGCGAGCTCGGAGAGAATGCGACGATCGACTTCAACGCCAGCACTCTTCAAACCTTGGATGAAACGGTTATATGTCATTCCATTTGCGCGTGTTCCTGCATTGATTCGTTGAATCCAAAGACGACGGAAATCGCCTTTTTTATCTTTACGATCATTGAATGCATAGACGAGCGAGTGGGTAACTTGTTCTTTCGCCTTCGAGAACAGACGGGAACGTTGACCACGATATCCGGCTGCGCGCGCAAGTGTTGTACGACGCTTCTTTGCGGCGTGAACGCCACGTTTTACTCTTGCCATGGTTTATTCCTTCCTGTTACTTCAAGCCGAGCATGCGCTTGGCGGTGAATGAGTTTGGTGCCTTAGCTACAGAATCGCTGCTAAGACGACGTGTTACACGAGACGACTTGTGTTCTAGAAGGTGGCGCTTGCCTGCACGTTCGTGCATGACTTTGCCCGTTCCTGTTAAACGGAACGTCTTCTTGGCACCGCTATGGGTCTTCATCTTTGGCATTCGCTAACCTCCCAGTTAGTTGTGATCTAAAACTTTTAAGCTTCCGGTGCTACTTCTACAACCTTTTCAGGTGCTTCCTTCTTGCGGCTAGCAACCTTCGCAGCTTTTTGCTGAGAAACTGACTGGCCCTTCTTTACATTCGTTCCTAAAACCATTGTCATATTTCGCCCCTCTTGCTTTGGCGCAAATTCGACAAATGCTACTTCTGATAATTCTTCGGCTAGCTTCATAAGTAAGCGGTAACCAATTTCAGGTCTTGCTTGCTCACGGCCACGGAATTGAATTGTCACCTTCACCTTGTCGCCACCTTTGAGAAAACGTTCGATATGTGTTCTCTTAGTTTCATAATCATGTGGCTCGATCTTTGGTCGTAGTCGCATCTCTTTAACAACAATATGTGTTTGGTTCTGTCTAGCCTCACGAGCTTTTTGTGCGATTTCGTATTTGTACTTACCGAAATCCATCACTTTGCAAACTGGAGGTTGGGCATCTGGTGCAATTTCAACGAGATCTAAACCGACTTCATCTGCCATTTTTAAAGCAGTATCGATATCGACAACGCCGACTTGTTCACCGGAAAAACCAATTAGACGAACTTGCGGAACGCGAATCCGATCGTTGATTCTTGGCTCAGTGCTGATAACTTCTCCCCCCTGGTTAATCACTTCCTTTTGGAAGCAGGTGGAGACAGTCGCAAATTCAGGTTAAAAAACCTGTAAAGACCAATTCGCCGAAGCGATAGAGGTGGGAGCGACTAGCTCCACTTGATTGCGCAAGGTTACCTCACGAAAGAGATATGTTGAAATCGGGTATTTCCCAGCTTGTAAAGCCTTAGCCGCCGATGGCATGAACGCCACCATCAACGTGGATTATCTCTCCGGTGGTCTTTGGAAAGAATGGTGAGAGCAGGGCTACAGCTCCTTGGGCGGCCGGGATCGGATCGCCGAAATCCCAAGCTAATGGAGCACGTTTCTCCCAAACACCTTCAAATTCTTCAAAGCCTGGAATCGACTTTGCCGCCATCGTTTTGATTGGGCCAGCAGCAATTAGATTGCATCGAATGTTTTCACTACCAAGATCTCGCGCCAAATAACGATTTGCTGATTCCAGCCCAGCCTTTGCTATACCCATCCAGTCATACTTTGGCCAGGCAACAGTTGCATCAAAGGTTAAACCAACGATTGAAGCGCCCTCCTCTTTTCTAAACAGAGGTTTGCAGGCCATCGCCAAGGACTTATAAGAAAAAGTAGAAACATGAACTGCAGTAGCGACATCCTCCCATGCAGTATTTAGAAAGTTTCCCCCTAGCGCAGCTTCTGGTGCGAAGCCAATCGAGTGCACTACGCCATCGAGATGGGGCAGGTGTTCTTTAACTAGCCCAGCAAGTCGATCTAAATGCTCAACGCTTGTGACATCTAATTCAATAACTGGAGCTGGCTTTGGTAGCCGTGCTGAAATTCTGGTGGTGATTCTAAGCGCCCGCCCAAAAGAGGTGAGAACTACATTTGCTCCCTCTTCTTGCGCTACCCGAGCGATATGAAATGCAATTGATGATTCAGTTAGAACTCCGGTAACTAAAATATTCTTATCTTGCAAAATTCCCATTTAATGCCCCATTCCTAATCCACCATCTACTGGTATGACTGCGCCACTTATATACGCCGCTTCCGGAGAAGCTAAAAACGCTACAACTCCAGCAACTTCCTCTGGTGAACAGAACCTTGCCAGTGGCACTGCACCAATAATCTCTGCTTTACGGGCCTCATCTAAAACCGCAGTCATATCGGTATCTACAAATCCTGGTGCAACAACATTGGCTGTAATCCCGCGGCTACCTAATTCACGTGCAAAGCTCCGAGCCATTCCGATAAGACCACTCTTGGTCGCTGCATAATTAACTTGTCCTGCCGATCCCAGCATTCCAACGACTGAGCCAACAAAAATCATCCGCCCAGATTTACGTTTCAACATTCCGCGCGTGCAAGCTCTCGCAACTTTGAATGCACCGATCAGATTTGTTTCAACCACAGCTTCGAAATCTTCATCACTCATTCGCATTACTAAACCATCTTTGGTTATTCCTGCGTTGGCGACGAGCACATCGATTTGTCCGTACTTACCTTCAATGCTTGCTACAGCGGCGTTAACGCTCTCGGAGTCTGTAACATCCATAATCACACCATCTAATCCGACGGGTGCAGCGCCCGAACGATGAGAGACGACAACTTGGTAACCATCGGCCTTAAATTTATTAGCAATGGCAAGACCAATCCCTCGGTTTCCACCAGTTATAAAGGCGACTTTCGAATTCGCAGTCATGAGCTAAACCTACCTGTTACTACTGCGTAACCAAATGCAAACACTGTGCTGGATGCGAAAATTTCCTGCTAGCGCCATAGAGTTCTCCCATGGCAACTACTCCACCTAAACCGAAGAAAACCATATCTGCTTCGGTATCGAATGTTGGCCAATCTTTATCTACCGATCAATCATCTCGGGCCCGGAAATATTTCATTTCAATGATGATTAGAACGCTCTGTTTCATACTTGCAGTTATTCTTCCAAGCCCATACCGCTGGATCGCACTCTTCGGCGCAGTCACACTTCCATATATTGCCGTTGTTGTTGCAAATGCTGGACGAGAAAGCATTAAAGGTAGGGTGGCAATATTTGCAGAGGATCAGAAACAAATCGAAACTAAATAGCTCGTGCGCAAGTTTTTTTCGCCCATCTCACTCTTGCAAACCGCCGTCGCATTAACGTTGATATTCGGATGCTTATATGCGGCGCAATGGCAATTGGAGAGAGGCCAAGGACAGTCTGCTACGAATAATATTATTAGAGAAAATCTGGAACTAGACCCAATAGAAATGGGGAATCCAGCAAATCTTGATGCCGTCGCTAATCAATGGCGATTGACAAATATCAAAGGAAGTTTCTCTCTGAACCACCAAGAATTGGTGCGCAATAGGTATCACGAAGGAAAATTTGGATTCGAAGTATTGACGTTATTTACAGCAGTAACTGGCGAAAGTTTCTGGGTTGATCGAGGATGGGTTGCCGCTGGCGCAAACGCTTCAACTCACCCGATTGTTCCAGTAATTGAGAGCGGAATAAATACCATAACCGCAAGAATTAGATCGGAGAATCTCAGCCGGCAGTTGCAGGGCTCCTTCTTTGTGACTAGCGCAAAAAGTGCAAAACCAGATTCAATTGCAAAGATACAAGGAGTTGATGCCCAGCCATATTACTTGGATTTGATTTCAAGCTCAGATGGAAAAGTAACGCCACTTACGGAGATTCAACTTCCAGAATTATCTAGTGGACCACATTATGCATATGCACTGCAGTGGTTGGCCTTTGCATGTCTAGCCTTAATTGGACGCATCTTGTTATTCCGTGAAACCCAGAGATTGCCGCTGGTATAACTCGAAATACAAACCGCCTTTGGCAACGAGATCTTCATGTCTACCGGCTTCAACAATACGACCTTGTTCAAGAACTAAAATCTGATCTGCATGAGCAATTGTGGACAATCTATGGGCAATAACAATGCTGGTGCGTCCCACAAGAGCAACCTTCAAAGCTTCTTGGACTAGGGCTTCATTTTCAGAATCCAGATGTGCAGTCGCTTCATCAAGAATCACAATCTTCGGAGCTTTCAATAATAAGCGCGCTATAGCTAGACGTTGTTTCTCGCCACCAGATAATCTATGGCCACGTTCACCAACTACCGTATCTAAGCCGTTTGGCAGTGATCGAATAAATCCTCCGATTTGCGCAGAATCACAGGCTTGCCATATTTCGTCACCTGTCGCATCCGATCTTGCATAACGCAGGTTATCTCCGATGCTCTCGTGCAGCATGTGTGAATCCTGGGTAACGATTCCAATTAGTGCACGTAAATCTAAAATGCTGGTCTCACGAATATCCGTTCCATTTATCAGAATCGAACCAGCTGTCACATCATAAAGCCGCGGTAATAATCCGGAGATTGTGCTCTTACCTGCACCTGATGGGCCAACTATTGCAGTGAACGTTCCAGGTTCACATTTAAATGAGACCGAACGTAAAACTTCACCGCTCTCAATTACTTCAGGTTTAGCCGTAGATTCGAGTGAAGCAAGGGAGATTTCAGTTGCCTTTGGGTAGGTGAAACTCACCTCTTTGAATTCGATGGTTGGAATTGCCGAAGAAATCTTTACCGCATTTATCGGATCCTTAACCATGGGTTGTAGATCTAAAACTTCAAAGACACGTTCGAATGAGACAAGTGCGGACATGATGTCAACACGTACATTAGATAACGCCGTTAGCGGCCCATATAACCTTGCAAGAAGCGCTGTAATCGCCAGTAAAGTTCCTATCGTGATTTCATTTTTGATGGCTAGATGCCCACCAATGCCATAAGCAAATGCAGTAGCTATCGCGGCCACAGAAGTCATCGCGATGAAAAAGACGCGATTTAGCATTGCAATCTTTATACCCATGTCAGCAACTCGGCGAGCCTTACTTCGGAAATTTCCAGATTCAACAACTCGGTCGCCATAAAGTGAAACTAGAAGGGCGCCGGACACGTTAAAACGTTCAGTCATAGTTGAGGACATTTCCGCGTTAAGTTCAAATGACCGCCTTGTATAAGCCGCCAGTTTCTTTCCTATCCATTTAGTTGGAACAATAAATATCGGCAGAATAATCAATGAAACAAGAGTTATCTGCCACGAAAGAGTGAACATAGCGAACGCAACCAAGAGAAGAGTTAAGGAGTTACTAACTACCCCAGAAAGTGTTGATGTGAAGGCCTGTTGCGCTCCGATTACATCAGAGTTAATTCGAGAAATAAGAGAACCGGTCTGTGTTCTGGTAAAGAAGGCAATAGATTGTTTTTGTACATGTTCGAATACTTGACTTCGTAAATCGTAGATCAAACCTTCCCCAATACGGCTTGAGAACCAACGGCCCAACATACTGAAACCTGCATCAGCAATAGCAAGAGCTGCAACAACCATCGCCAACTTGGTAACTACATCTCCGCGGCCAGGTACCACTCCGTCGTCCACGAGTGAACGCAAGATGAGTGGCGTTGCAACTACAAGGATTGCATCGACCACAACAGTCCCAATAAAAATATATAGATATCTCCTATAAGGCAGGGCAAATTGCAAAATTCTTTTGAAGGTCCCTGCTTTTAACTTCTGGTTCTTTACTGATTGGTCAGAACTCATAGAACGTAAGGCCATCCATGGGCCATGAATCGACACTTGTTAGACCGTGAATCCAATCGCACGCAGTTGTTCGCGACCATCATCAGTAATTTTTCCAGGGCCCCAAGGTGGCATCCAAACCCAATTAATTTTTACATCCGACGTAATATCGGAGAGAACTTGGTGGGTTTGATCTTCAATAACGTCCTGCAATGGACAAGCAGCCGAAGTTAAGGTCATATCCAAAATTGCAACGTTATTCTCATCAAGTCGCATGTCATAAACCAAACCTAGGTCAATCACATTAATACCTAATTCAGGATCAATTACATCCTTCATAGCTTCGGTAATGTCGTCAAGTGTTGTAATTGGCGTAGTCATCTCTTCCCTTTTCTCCCCTTTTTCCTTCTCAGACTTTACTTTGTATGGCTGCATCTTTAAATGCCATCCAACCCAATAGTGCACATTTTATACGAGCTGGGAATTTTGAAACGCCTGCAAGCGCGACGCCATCTTCCAGTACTTCCTCATCCCCTGCCTCGGTACCTTTACTACTCATTAACTGTGAGAATGAATCTACCGTGGTAAGCGCTTGTTTTAAACTCTTTCCAATCATCAAATCTGCTGCGATTGATGTACTCGCCTGCGAGATGGAACAGCCCACACCCTCCCAAGACACATTCTCAACGAGACCATTCTTGATCATAACGTTTAAGGTTATTTCATCACCACAGCTTGGATTCACATGATGTACCTGGGCCGAAAAATCCGCACTTAATTTTTTATGTAAAGGGTGCCTGTAATGATCCAAAATCACTTCCTGATAGAGCGAGTCTAACTCCATCGCTAAACCTTAAAATATTTCTGTGCTTGTTCAACTGAATCAATCAGGACATCTACATCTGCTTCATCGTTATAAATATAAAACGAGGCCCTTGTAGTACCGACAATTCCCAATTTTTTCATGAGCGGCCAGGCGCAATGATGACCGGTTCTAACTGCAACACCATATTGATCAAGAACTTGCCCAACATCATGTGGATGTATTCCATCCATCGTGAATGAGATTACCGATCCACGATCCTTATTGTTCTTGGGTCCGATTACTTCTACCCCACGCAATTCCGCAAACTTCTTGAGGGCATAAGAGGTTAAATCTCGCTCGTGGTTGGCTACGTTATCCATACCCAATCGATTTAAATAGGTGATCGCAGCAGCAAAGCCAACTGCTTGTGCCATGTTCGGCACTCCTGCTTCAAAGCGCTTAGGTGAGGGCGCCCATTTTGTATCGGTCATGGTTGCAGATTCAATCATTGAACCACCAGTTAAGAATGGTTCCATCTGATTTAGGAATTCTGATCTTCCCCATAAAATTCCGATCCCTGTTGGTCCAAGTGCTTTGTGTCCTGAAAATACTAAAAAATCAATATCCAGTTTCTTAACATCAATTGCGAAGTGTGGAGCCGACTGGCAAGCATCGAGTACTACCACTGCTCCAACGTTATGAGCACATTTAACAATCTCGTCGAGCGGAACTATGGTTCCCAATACGTTTGATTGGTGAGTGATCGCGACTATTTTTGTCTTCTCGTTAATCAAATCTGCAGCGTTTGATAGGTCTAATCGGCCGTCACCATCTATCGAGAACCAGACCAACTCTGCACCTGTGCGTTTCGCCAATTGTTGCCAAGGTATCAAGTTTGCGTGATGTTCGAGTTCAGATACAACAATACGATCACCCGGTTTCAACGCGAAGCGAGAACTTGGTGCACTGTTTCCAAATGAGTACGCAAGCGCATTGATACTTTCGGTAGCGCTCTTAGTAAAAATAACTTCATCATCGTTTGCATTTAGGAACTTTGCCAATACCCCACGAGAATCCTCATAGGCGATGCTCGCCTCTTCGGCCAGAAGGTGCGCTCCGCGATGAACCGCCGCATTATGCTGTTCATAGAAATTGCGTTCGGCATCTAGAACTTGTCGGGGCTTCTGACTTGTAGCTCCATTATCTAAATAAACTAATCTATTTCCACCGCGCATGGTTTTAGAAAAGATTGGAAAATCTTTTCGAATCTCTGCTGGGGAAAAAGTTGGCGTCATGGCTTATGCAGTTGTGTACTCCGCATAACCTTTCTCTTCTAACTTGTCTGCTAGCTCTGGGCCGCCCTCTTCAACAATCTTGCCTGCAGCAAAAACGTGAACGAAATCTGGCTTTATGTAACGAAGAATCCGTGTGTAGTGGGTAATCAGCATGATTCCCAAATCACTATTACCTTTTACACGATTAACACCTTCAGAAACAATTCGGAGTGCATCAACATCTAGCCCAGAATCAGTCTCATCCAAAATAGCAAATTTTGGCTTAAGAAGTTCTAGTTGAAGAATTTCATGGCGCTTCTTCTCGCCGCCAGAGAATCCTTCATTTACATTGCGTTCAGCGAAATTGGTATCCATGTTTAACGCTTTCATCGCCTCTTTAACTTCGCCTACCCAAGTTCTGACCTTTGGTGCTTCACCACGAATTGCAGTGGCTGCAGTACGCAAGAAGTTGGTCACCGATACACCTGGAACCTCAACTGGATACTGCATTGCAAGAAATAACCCTGCTCTAGCCCTTTGATCAACCGACATCGCAAGAACATCTGCGCCATCCAAAGTTACCGTGCCCCCGGTAATTGTGTACTTAGGGTGACCCGCAATGGAATAAGCAAGAGTAGATTTTCCAGAACCATTTGGCCCCATGATTGCGTGAGTTTCACCTGACTTGATTGTTAAATCTACGCCACGCAAAATTTCAGTGAATCCTGCCTCTGTTGCGACAGATACTTGAAGTCCTTTGATATCTAACGTACTCATCTTCTCCCCTTAACCTTTCGCAGATTTTCTGCTTGAAATAATTACAACATTATCGGCACGTTTCACTTCAAAAGTTTCGACTGGAATCGAAGCCGGTGGCGTCAAAACCTCACCACTGCGCAAATCAAATTCCGCTCCATGCAACCAACATTCAATTTTAAAATCGGTTACATCACCTTCAGAGAGCGAGGCTTCAGAGTGAGAACAGGTATCTGCAATAGCAAATACTTCATCGCCAATTCTGGTAACGCATACTGGTGTCCCATTTAAATCGACCTTAACTGGCTTACGATCGGCGAGCGAAGAGAAAGCTAATTCAGTCACTATGCCTCCACTTTATCTAGTTCGGAATCGATACGATCCATAAGGCGATTCTCAATTTCTTCATTTTTAATCTTGCCAACAATCTCTGCAAAGAAGCCCCGAATAACTAATCGGCGAGCAATTTCGGCCGAAATACCACGAGAAGATAAGTAGAAAAGTTGTTCATCATCGAAACGACCTGTTGTGCTTGCATGGCCGGCTCCGACAATTTCGCCAGTTTCAATCTCTAAGTTTGGAACTGAATCTGCGCGTGCGCCATCAGATAACAAAAGATTGCGATTCAATTCATATGTGTCTGTGCCCTCTGCGTTGGCACGAATATAAACATCGCCGATCCAAACCGTATGTGCCTTATCTCCCGCTAAAGCGCCCTTGTAATTGACCCGGCTCTTAGCGTTGGGAACATTGTGGTTGACATGCAATCTATGTTCTAGGTGTTGACCATCTGTTGCAAAATACAAACCTTGTAGGTCTGCACTTGAACCGGGGCCGCTGTACTCCACTGTTGGTAGTAGGCGTACCAAAGAGCCTCCTACGGTGATAACAATCGAATTGAATGTTGCATCTTTTGAGATGACAGCGTGCTGTCTGCCCAAGTGAACTGCTTTAGCGCTCCACTCTTGCAAAGAGATGAAAGTCAGGTTTGAGCCCGGGGCTAAATCAAATTCAATCTCATCAGCGAGAATTGCATCTCCAGTGTTGTTCAGAATAATTGTTGAGTGTGAATTAACTCCACATGAAATTAAGGTTCGACTGGCTTGTGGTTTACCACTTAGCCCTGATCGCTCCATGATTAATGGTTCAGTCAATTGCGCATTCGCGGCCACTTCTATATGTGTCACTTCGCTGATTACTTCGCGGGCACGAATGGTCGCTAGGTCATCGCTTTTAGAAATAGCTGGTAAATCTTCGGCGCTTTTTACAGTCAATTTAATTTGTGGCTGAGCGTTCGTAATTCGAAGACTGGCAACACTTTCAATTGCAGTTGATGCATCTAACAAACCACCGACCCGAGCAAGTGGAGTAAATCTCCATGCCTCCTCGCGGCCGGTTGGAGCCAAGTAATTTGTAGTGAGGGTACTCATTAACCGACTGCACCTTCCATCTGCATTTCGATTAACCGGTTTAGCTCTAGCGCATATTCCATCGGTAATTCACGAGCAATAGGTTCGATGAATCCACGAACAATCATCGCCATGGCTTCGTCTTCACCAAGTCCACGTGACATAAGATAAAAGAGCTGATCATCGCTGATCTTTGAAACTGTCGCTTCATGTCCCATTGAAACATCATCTTCACGAACATCGACATATGGATAGGTATCAGATCGTGAAATTGAATCCACTAGAAGAGCATCACACTTAACAGTTGATTTTGAGTGGTGTGCACCTTCATTTATCTGAACCAGTCCGCGATATGAAGTTCTTCCACCACCGCGCGCAACTGACTTAGAGATAATAGTTGAGGAGGTAAATGGCGCGGCATGAACCATTTTCGCACCAGCATCCTGATGTTGACCTTCTCCAGCAAATGCGATTGAAAGCGTTTCGCCCTTTGAATGTGGTCCCATCAACATAACTGAGGGGTATTTCATTGTTACCTTTGAACCGATGTTGCCATCAATCCACTCCATAGTTGCACCTTCAGCACATGTAGCGCGCTTTGTCACTAAGTTATAAACATTATTAGACCAGTTTTGGATAGTTGTGTAACGAACCCGCGCACCCTTCTTGATGATGATTTCAACAACAGCGCTATGAAGAGAGTCCGATGAGTAAATCGGCGCAGTACATCCTTCTACATAGTGAACATATGAATCTTCATCAGCAATAATTAGTGTGCGTTCGAATTGACCCATATTCTCGGTATTGATACGGAAATAAGCTTGAAGTGGGATATCAACTTTTACACCCTTTGGGATGTAGATGAATGAACCACCTGACCAGACAGATGTATTAAGCGCTGCAAATTTATTATCACCTACCGGAATTACAGTGCCAAAATACTCTCTGAAGAGTTCTTCATGCTCGCGAAGCGCGGTATCAGTATCTACAAAGATAACTCCCTGAGCTTCAAGATCTTCGCGGATTGAGTGATAAACAACTTCAGATTCATATTGCGCAGCTACGCCCGAAACTAAACGCTGCTTCTCGGCTTCTGGAATACCTAAGCGATCGTAGGTGTTCTTGATGTCATCAGGAAGTTCTTCCCAAGAAGTTGCTTGTTTTTCAGTAGAGCGTACGAAGTATTTAATTGTGTCGAAGAAAATTCCCGATAAATCTGATCCCCAAGTAGGCATCGGCTTCTTTTCGAAAAGACTTAAACCCTTAAGGCGTAGATCTAGCATCCATTGCGGTTCGCTCTTTTTAGATGAAATATCGCGGACAACGTCCTCGTTAAGGCCACGTCGCGAATTAGCGCTGACATCATTTTTATCAGACCAGCCATATTCATAATTTCCAATACCTTCAAGTCCAGGATTCTTCGCTAAGACATCGCTCATTTTAGGCTCGCTCTCTATTTTTAGTTAGATTTTTTGTATTAGGAATAAATGTTGTACAGACTCCGTCGCCATGTGCAATTGTTGCTAGTCGCTGGACATGTGTTCCAAGCAATACGGAGAAGGCTTCAGTCTCGGCTTCGCAAATTTCAGGAAATTGCGCCGCTACATGTGCAATCGGGCAATGGTTTTGACAGAGTTCTTCGCCAATTCCCTGTGAGTGATTATTGGCTGCGTAACCCTCCTTGGTAAGAAAATCTGCTAGCGCTTCACTCTTCTCATTCAAGTTCTTCTTATTAGCCAAAATTTGTGCTGCGCGTTTAGTGATTTCTTCGGCACGACTCCTGGCGAATTCCTTGACCAACGAACTGTTTCCCTGAGATGACATAAATTTAAGTGCGGAGACTGCTAGATCGTCGTAAGTATGTTCAAACTTTTCACGACCGTCATCTGTCATAACAAATACTTTTGATGGGCGGCCACGACCGCGAGAATCTAAAGAACTTTGAAATGGTTCCCGCGCAGTCAATAAACCTTGGGCAATTAAATTATCCAAGTGGCGGCGAACCCCAGCTGGTGTAATTTTTAATTTGGCGGCGAGAGCCACGGCTGTAGCCGGGCCATTCTCAAGGATGGCGCGCGCGACTAAATCGCGGGTACGGTCTTCGCTCTTTTTCACAACAGTATTGTTGCGTAATTCACCCAAAGTCGCCACTTGACGGGCTGCCATGAGCTGACAAGGGGTTAGCGATTGAGCGCATAGGCTAGGAACATGACTCTGCCTAAATTTATCTTCACAGCCCTTTTAGCGATTCAGGCTGGAATTGTCGTAACTGGTGGTGCTGTTCGGCTGACTGGTTCGGGACTTGGGTGTCCAACCTGGCCCGAGTGCACAGATGGATCTATAAAACCAATAGTCAATCAAGCTCAGGGTCAGTTGCATGCCTGGATTGAATTCGGAAACCGGCTCCTCGCTTGGGTGATGTTGATACTCGCGATTGCCGCCTTGATCTACGTAGTGAAGAATTTAAAGGTCCGCTCGGACTTTAAATATTTGCGCACCTTAGCTATCTTACAAATCCTTGGGTTCTTTGGGCAGGTGGTTTTAGGTGGAATAACGGTATTAACTAAATTAAATCCCGTCACTGTCTCTGCACATTTTGTTTTGACCATCCCACTAATTGCAGGAGCCCATACGCTGCGACATCGGATTCTTGAAAGACCCGTTCTCTTTGTAAAATTATTGACGCGTAATTTAACGAAAATAGTTATCTCACTTGCTTTCACCGTGTTAGTACTTGGAGTTGTCGTAACCGGAACTGGCCCTCATGCCGGAGATGCCGATGTTAAGCGATATCCATTTGATGCACGTACAGTTTCGTGGCTGCATGCAGATGCGGTGATCGCACTAATTTGCCTAACTCTTGCTTTGTATCTTGTTGTTAGAAGTTCCGAGAGTACAGAAATACAGAAGGTATTTGGCGGCTATCTAAAAATTCTTTTATTGATTGAACTGGCACAAGGCGCAATCGGTTACATCCAATATTTCACAGGGTTACCTGAACTTGTTGTCGGTGCTCATTTATTAGGTGCGGTTCTGGTCTGGATGAGTGCTTGGCGTATTAATCTAACTGGCCGTGGTGCCAAGAAAGAAGTTAACTAAATGTCACATCCTTGGAATGAATTAGACGATAAGGCAGTCGCAATAGGCCGGGCGCTCGCTATGGATGCGGCACAAAAAGCTGGTAATGGACATCCTGGAACTGCCATGGCGCTGGCGCCAGTCGCCTACACGCTCTTCCAAAGAATTATGAAGCATGATCCCCTTGATCCAAATTGGCTTGGCCGAGATCGCTTTGTACTATCTGCAGGACATTCTTCATTGACACTTTATATCCAACTCTTTTTATCGGGATATGGTTTAGAACTTTCAGATTTGCAAAGTTTTCGAACTGCTGGTTCTAAGACACCCGGTCACCCAGAGTTTGGACACACAGCTGGGGTTGAAATCACGACTGGTCCATTGGGATCTGGAATCTCTAGCGCTATTGGAATGGCTATGGCAGCGCGCTATGAAAAAGGGCTCTTCGATCCAGCAGGTGCTACAAAACTTTTTGATCATGACATCTGGGTAATTGCATCGGATGGAGATTTACAAGAAGGTGTGAGTGCTGAAGCCTCATCGCTCGCTGGAACTCAAGAACTGGGAAATTTGAAAGTTATTTACGATGACAATCGCATCTCTATTGAAGGTGACACCCATATTGCATTCACGGAAGATGTTTCAGCTAGATATAAAGCTTATGGTTGGAAAGTTATTGAAGTTGCTACGAAAACTGACGGCGATGTGGATCAAATTGCACTTGAAAGCGCAATGCGGGCTGCGCAAGTAGACAATTCCAAGCCGACGCTGATTAGATTGAAAACGGTTATTGCCTGGCCCGCACCAAAAGCTCAAGGCACACCTGAAGCGCATGGTTCTGCGCTCGGAAGTGATGAAGTGGCTGCGACAAAATTAGTTCTGGGTTTAGATCCGGAAGAATCATTTGTTGTTCGCACAGAAGTTTTAGCACATGCTCGTGAAGTTATTATCCGGGGCGCTGCTGCACATGCAAAATGGCAGACTGAATTCAGCGTATGGGAGAAAAATAATCCAGACCAGAGTGATCTATTGAAAAGATTGCGATTGAAAGAACTGCCTACTGGCTGGGAGAAGGTAATTCCGGTATTTGAAAGTGGAAAAGATATTGCAACTCGCGCAGCTTCTGGAAAAATAATTAGCGCGCTGGCGGGGGTTCTTCCAGAATTCTGGGGTGGCTCAGCAGATCTTGCCGGCAGTAACAACACCTCAATTAGCGGAGCAAAATCTTTCTTACCAAAGTCCAGCAAAATGGCAAATGCTGATCCATTCGGTCGCATAATTCACTTTGGAATTCGTGAACATGCCATGGGAGCTATCTTGAATGGCATCGCACTACACGGATTAACAAGAAGTTTCGGTGGAACTTTCTTAGTTTTCAGTGACTATATGCGTGGCGCTGTTCGATTGGCTGCGCTAATGAATATTCCTTCGATCTTCGTTTGGACCCACGATTCAATTGGACTTGGCGAAGATGGCCCAACACATCAACCAGTTGAACATCTAGCCTCATTGCGTCTTATCCCGAATTTAGCAATCGTCCGCCCTGCCGATGCAAATGAAACTGCAATTGCCTGGCGTGAAGTTATCTCTCGCCGCAAACCTGTGGGCTTTGCGTTATCTCGGCAGAATCTGCCAGTTTTAGATCGCCAAAAATTTGCAAGTGCGGAAGGTGTTGCTAAAGGGGCGTACATAGTTTCTGACACCCCAAAGGCTCCTGATGTGATAATTATTGCAACTGGTTCAGAAGTCGCGATTGCTATAGCAGCATGTGAACTTCTAAAATTAAAATCAATAGCGGCCCGCGTTGTTAGCGCGCCTTGCCTAGAATGGTTTGAAGAACAGAGCGATTC
>QYQH01000020.1 GCA_007280395.1 Actinomycetales bacterium
ATCCAAGGTTCGGCTGCTGACATCATTAAAGTTGCAATGCTAAATGTTGCTAGACAATTGCATGCGCAATCTTTGAATTCCAGGCTTCTTCTTCAAGTACATGACGAACTCATTCTAGAAGTTGCAGTTGGCGAAGAGAAAGTTTTGACAGAGCTAGTAAAAAAGGAGATGGGAAGCGCCTTCGCGTTATCGGTACCACTCGACGTAAATATTGGTATTGGTGCTAGTTGGGATTTAGCGGCTCACTAATTCGTTCTATCTAGTGCGGTATTTATAGCCTCATCATCTTTGGATTGTTTTGGTAATCGATCGGCTTCGCTCAACAACTTATGACCATTTGCAATTATTAAGTAGCCGATAAGAACACAGAGACTCATAGCAGCAAGGCAATATCGTGGTGAGAAAGTTTCGCTAATGAAACCACTAATAGCCGCACCAAGCGCCATTGCAGTTCCTTCAAAGGTCCAGAGCCAACCAATTGCGGAGGATGCGGTTCCTTGTGGGCGAACTGCTTCAACGATCTCCCAATAGAAAACCATCTGCATGCCACCTGCAAGTCCGAGAAGTCCGGAAATGACTAATAAGGTCCAATCAGGATTAGTTATTGCGAGAGGCGCGCAAACAATTACCCAGAAGAGATAGGTACTTCTAAATGCTCGTAGCGGTGTTATCTTCTTTGAAATCAGCCCTGCTAATAGGCTGCCAAAAATATTGAAGATTGCCATCACTGCAAAAATCAAACCTGTGCGTTGTGCAACGCCCTCTATCGTTGTGAATGCAGGAATTCCAGTTTCAAAGAGGCCGTAGGCGAGTCCGATAAATATTCCTTCCGCTATCAATAAGCGAATGGCGGGCATTTTTAGTAAATGATCAGCGCCTTCTTCTTTCTTCTCTGGTATCCAAGTTCGAGTAACCTTTAAAAGCGCAAGAGCAACACCACCGAGCAACATCGCTCCTGCACAAACATTTAGCGCACTTTTTGGATTATCAGAGAGCGCGAGTGAAGTAACGAGGACAGGTCCAATAACTGCGGTCGCACTCATAACTGCGGTATCGATGGCAAATATTGTGCGCTGCTTACTCTCTGGAACAACTACCTTCCATAGCGGCCGAACTGCGAGATTTATAGGAGGGGCGACAGCGCCTAGAATGAGTGAGATTGTTAGCAACGACACCTCGGTATCGGCATAGTTGAAGAAGACGATAAGAACTGAATACGACGGTACCAAAACCCGCAATGGCCAAGTCAGCCCATATTTATCTATGAAGGCTGAACGAATTCCAACTGATACTGAAGAGGCCAAAGTGTTTAATCCAACCGCGAGCCCAGCCAATGAGATAGAGGTGGTTGTTTGTTGAACCTTGAAGAAGATTCCAAGTGTGATCATTCCGTAGGCCAAACGCGCTGGAATTGAGCTAAGTAGAAGTTGCCTCACACCATTCATTTTCAAAAGCTCCAGATATGAGTGCATTTTCCGATTCTAGACCCCGATTTTGACCATCCACCAGCACGCAAGTAGCCTTAGCCCTTCGTGAATCCGCCAGATTTATGAACTGTCCTATTCCTACTACTTCTATCCCTTCGGAGAATTTTGACCCCAACACAAATCACGTTAAACGACATCGGCTCAGCCGAAGATTTTCTTGCCGCAATTGAAGGCACAATAAAGAATTTTAATGATGGCGATCTAGTTATTGGAACCGTTGTTCAAATTGATCGCGAAGAAGTTTTACTAGATATTGGTTACAAGACCGAAGGCGTTATTCCTTCACGCGAACTTTCAATCCGCCACGACATAGATCCTTCAGAGATTGTTTCTGTTGGCGATCGCGTTGAAGCGCTTGTAATCACTAAGGAAGATAAAGAAGGCCGTCTGATCCTTTCCAAGAAGCGCGCACAATACGAACGCGCCTGGGGAGATATCGAGGGCAAGAAAGAGCGTGACGAAGTTGTTACCGGAATTGTTATTGAAGTTGTTAAGGGCGGCTTGATCGTTGATATCGGTCTTCGTGGATTCCTTCCAGCGTCACTTGTAGAAATGCGTCGCGTACGCGATCTAACTCCTTACATTGGACAACAAGTTGAAGCTCGCATTATTGAACTTGATAAGAACCGTAACAACGTTGTTCTATCTCGTCGTGCATTCCTAGAACAAACCCAATCAGCATCTCGCACAACATTCTTGAACCAACTCGAAAAGGGTCAAGTTCGTTCTGGTGTTGTTTCATCTATCGTCAACTTCGGTGCATTCGTTGACCTTGGTGGCGTAGATGGTCTAGTCCACGTCTCAGAACTTTCATGGAAGCACATCGATCATCCAAATGAAGTTGTTGAAGTTGGCGACGCTGTAACTGTAGAAGTTCTAGAGGTTGATTTTGAACGTGAGCGCGTTTCACTATCACTCAAGGCGACTCAAGAAGATCCATGGCAAGCATTTGCTCGCACACATGCGATCAACCAAGTTGTTCCTGGTGAGGTAACCAAACTCGTTCCATTCGGCGCATTCATCCGCGTATTTGAAGGAATTGAAGGCTTAGTCCACATTTCAGAGTTGGCCGAACGCCATGTTGAAATTCCAGAACAAGTTGTTCAAGTTGGTGACGAGCTATTCGTTAAGATCATTGATATCGATTTAGAACGTCGTCGTATCTCACTTTCACTGAAGCAAGCCAACGAAGGCCATGAAGTAGAAATCGAAGCCTTCGATCCAACACAATATGGAATGGCTGCTCGTTATGATGCAGAAGGAAACTTCATTTATCCTGAAGGATTCGATGCTGATTCCCAAGAATGGCGTCCGGGTTTTGAAACCCAACGCGAAGAGTGGGAACGTCAATATGCAGAAGCACAAACTCGTTTCATGGCTCACCGCAAGCAGAAGGAAGAGGCGAAAGCCGCTGATGCTGCTGCTGAAGATGCTCCTGTGCCTGAAGCGGTTGCTGAAGTTTCACCAGAATAAAAAAATAGAGTTAAGGGCCCTGACTTCGGTCGGGGCCCTTTCCATTTCTAAAGATAAGATTCCAACGTGATAAAAGTTGCCCTAACAGGTGGAATCGGATCAGGTAAATCTGCAGCCGGCGATTTCTTCGAAGATTTAGGAGCCGTTGTCGTTGATGCCGACCAATTGGCTCGTGATGTAATCGAACGCGGTACTGAAGGATTCGATGAATTAGTTGTAACTTTCGGCGATGATATTTTGAGTAACGGTATTTTAGATCGTAAGAAACTTGGGAACATTGTCTTCTCCGATTCCGAGGCTAGGAAGAAGCTCGAGGATATTATTCATCCCAGAGTTCAAGCTGCTTTCAACGAGATAGTTGAAACTAGCCCACAAGGTGTTGTTATTGTTTATCAAATTCCAATCCTGGTAGAAACTACTGGTAAAGATCGCTTTGATTATGTAATTACCGTGGAAGCAACTCTTGAAAACCGTATTGCCAGGCTAAAAGAACGGGGCCTAAAGGGTTACGAGATTGAAGCTCGTATGAAAATTCAAGCTACAGATGCAGAACGGGCAAAAATCGCTGATGCAGTGTTCAATAATGATGGAGATTGCGACCAGCTTCTGCGGCAAGTTGAAAATATTTATGAGGGCGTTTTACTTCCTCGAGCAAAGGCAAGTTCAAATTAAGTTATGCGTCCAATCACTGACCTGCAGCGCAAAGTCAATCCATTCGAAGTAATTAGCGATTACATTCCATCTGGCGATCAACCTAAGGCGATTGCGGAATTAGTGGAGCGGATAACCACTGGCGAACAGGATGTTGTCCTACTTGGCGCAACCGGTACAGGTAAATCGGCGACAACTGCTTGGTTAATTGAAAAGCTCCAACGGCCAACCTTAGTACTTGCTCCTAATAAAACTTTAGCCGCCCAGCTTGCAAATGAATTTCGCGAACTTATGCCGAACAATGCGGTCGAATACTTTGTTTCATATTACGATTACTACCAACCTGAAGCCTACGTGCCTCAGACAGACACCTTCATCGAGAAAGATAGCTCAGTAAATAGCGAAGTTGAGCGCCTGCGACATTCGGCAACAAACTCTCTTCTAACCCGTCGTGACGTAATTGTTGTAGCAACGGTCTCATGCATTTATGGTTTAGGAACACCTCAAGAATATGTAGATCGAATGATTAGGTTGCGGGTTGGTGAATCTATTGAAAGAAATCAACTTCTACGTAGATTCGTTGATATTCAATATAAAAGAAATGATATGGCCTTCGAACGTGGGACCTTCCGGGTGCGAGGGGACACCATTGAAATTATCCCAATGTATGAAGAACTTGCACTTCGCATTGACATGTTCGGGGATGAGATTGAACGTATTACAACGTTACATCCTCTGACTGGGGAAATAATCCGTGATGAAACCGAGATGTATATATTTCCTGCAAGCCATTATTCCGCAGGCCCTGAAACTATGAATCGTGCGATTAGCGAGATCGAAGCGGAGATGGAAGTGAAGGTCGATGAATTTGAACGTCAGAATAAATTGCTAGAAGCGCAGCGAATTCGAATGCGAACAACTTTTGATATCGAGATGATGCGCCAGCTTGGTTTCTGTTCTGGAATCGAAAACTATTCGCGTCACATAGATGGTCGAGGCGCTGGAACACCGCCGAATTGCTTACTGGATTATTTCCCAGAAGATTTTCTTGTGGTTATTGATGAATCACATGTAACGGTTCCACAGATTGGTGCCATGTATGAGGGCGATGCTTCACGAAAGCGCACGCTTGTTGAGCATGGTTTTCGCCTGCCATCTGCAATGGATAATCGACCACTTAGGTTCGCTGAATTTATTGAACGCAAGGGTCAAACCGTTTATCTATCTGCAACTCCAGGTAAGTATGAGTTAGAGAAGACGGGCGGCGAGTTCGTCGAGCAAGTGATTCGACCTACCGGCTTAGTAGATCCGCAAATTATTGTTAAGCCAATTAAGGGGCAGATAGATGATTTGGTGTACGAGATAAATCTTCGTGCTGCAAAGAACGAACGTATTTTAGTTACAACCCTTACGAAAAAAATGTCAGAGGATCTGACAGATTACCTAATGGGGCTTGGAATTCGAGTTCGATACCTGCACTCTGAGGTTGATACTTTGCGTCGGGTCGAACTTTTACGGGAACTTAGATCGGGCGAATATGACGTTCTTATCGGAATCAATCTGCTCCGTGAAGGTTTGGATTTACCAGAAGTTTCACTTGTAGCGATTCTCGATGCCGACAAACAGGGATTCCTTCGATCAGCAACATCTTTAATTCAAACAATTGGTCGTGCAGCGCGAAATGTTTCTGGTGAAGTTCATATGTATGCCGATAGCATCACACCGGCAATGGCACAGGCTATAGATGAAACTAACCGTCGACGTGAAAAACAAGTTGACTACAACACGGCAAATGGAATCGATCCCACGCCTCTTCGAAAGCGGATTTCAGATATAACTGATTCAATTACGAAAGAGGCCGAGGATACGGCTGGGTTGGAAAAGCAGGTTCCATCTTCTGGAATTAGTGGTGCTCGCCACTCTTTGCCGAGACAAGAACTCATTGGTCTCATAGAATCCCTCACTGATCAGATGAAACTTGCCGCAAGTGATCTGCAATTTGAACTTGCCGCTAGATTTCGAGATGAGATTCGAGAGCTCAAGAAAGAGCTTCGCGGAATGGAAGAGGCGGGCACTTGAGTATCGATAGGTTGATTGTCCGGGGAGCGCGCGAACATAATTTAAAGAATGTTTCTATTGATCTGCCACGCAATGCGCTAATTGTTTTCACTGGGTTATCTGGTTCGGGTAAATCTTCGCTCGCATTCGACACAATATTTGCGGAAGGTCAACGGCGCTACGTTGAATCACTTTCGGCATATGCCCGGCAATTCTTAGGGCAGATGGATAAACCGGATGTAGATTTTATTGAAGGTCTCTCGCCAGCAGTTTCTATCGATCAAAAATCAACAAACCGAAATCCACGTTCTACAGTCGGAACTATCACCGAGGTTTATGATTATCTGCGCTTGTTGTTTGCTCGAGCCGGGCGCCCACATTGCCCAAGTTGCGGTCAAGCTATTGCAAAACAGACACCACAAAATATCGTGGATCAAATTCTTGCAATGCCAGTTGATACTAAATTCCTTGTTCTCGCCCCTGTGATTCGCGCGCGTAAAGGTGAATTTTTAGATCTCTTTAAAGACTTCACTACTCAGGGATTTTCCCGAGTTCGCGTGGATGGAACGGTCTATCCGTTGGCCGAAGTCCCAAAACTCAAGAAGCAAGAGAAGCACGCGATTGAAGTCGTTGTTGATCGACTTACAGTTAAGACGGAATCCAAGACCAGACTTACGGATTCAATTGAGACGGCGCTAAGACTTGCCAACGGTTTAGTAATTCTTGATTTCGTAGATATTAAAGCTGGGTCGCCAGATAAAGAGCGCACCTATAGTGAACATATGGCTTGCCATGATTGCGGATTATCTTTTGAAGAGTTGGAGCCTAGATCTTTCTCATTCAATTCACCTTTCGGGGCCTGCCCAGAGTGTTCTGGAATCGGAACAAAGTTGGAGGTAGATGAAGAGTTGGTTGTACCTAACGACGAACTTTCCATTAACGAAGGCGCAATCGCACCTTGGGCTGGTGGCCAATCCTCAGAGTATTTTTTACGGTTACTTCAAGGGCTGGCTGGTGAATTAAAATTCTCATTAGATAATCCGTGGAAGAAGCTGTCAATAAAGGCGCGACAAGCAATTCTTCATGGTTCTGATTATGAAGTACATGTGAAATACAAGAATCGTTATGGTCGAGTTCGCAATTACTCAACCGGATTCGAAGGTGTGGTCTCTTTTATTGAACGCCGCCATTCTGAAACAGATAGCGATTTCTCCCGAAATAAATATGAAGCCTACATGCGCGAAACGCCCTGCCCAGTCTGTAAAGGAACGCGGCTTAAGCCTGAAGTTTTGGCAGTGACTATAGGGGATAAAAGCATTGCTGCCATTTGCGAGCTTTCAATAAAAGAGTGTGCAAAGTTTCTCAACAATATTTCACTTAACGCCCGAGAGAAACAAATTGCTGAGCGTGTTCTTAAAGAGATTAGTGCGCGCTTAGGATTTCTCTTAGATGTTGGCTTAGATTATTTATCTTTGGATCGACCAGCAGCAACGCTTTCTGGTGGTGAAGCGCAACGTATTCGACTTGCAACTCAGATTGGCTCTGGATTAGTTGGCGTACTTTATGTACTAGATGAGCCAAGTATTGGGCTTCATCAACGCGACAATCGCCGACTTATCGAAACTCTCACCAGGCTCCGCGATTTAGGTAATACCTTGATTGTTGTTGAGCATGATGAAGACACAATTCGTACCGCAGATTGGATTGTAGATATTGGTCCAGGAGCAGGCGAACACGGCGGTCATGTAGTTTCGTCGGGAGATTACGCGGCTCTGATTGCGGCTAAAGATTCGATAACTGGTGCTTATTTATCTGGCCGAACCAAAATCGAAGTACCGAGTAATCGCAGGAAGTTAGATTCAAAACGTAGCCTTGTTGTAAGAGGAGCAAGAGAAAATAATTTGCAGAATATCGATGTCTCCTTTCCGCTAGGTGCTTTCGTAGCAGTCTCTGGAGTAAGTGGCTCTGGAAAATCAACGTTAGTGAACGATATTTTATACTCTGTATTAGCAAATAAGTTAAATGGTGCGCGGATTGTTCCGGGTCGACATAAGTCAATCTCAGGCCTGGAACTCTTGGATAAAGTTGTACATGTTGACCAATCGCCAATCGGTCGCACGCCAAGGTCAAACCCTGCGACATATACCGGTGTCTTTGACAAAGTTCGAGCGCTCTTTGCTGAAACGACAGAGGCGAAAATTCGTGGTTACTTACAGGGGCGCTTCTCATTTAACGTGAAAGGTGGTCGCTGCGAGAATTGTTCAGGCGATGGAACAATCACAATCGAGATGAACTTCTTGCCAGATGTTTATGTGCCTTGCGAAGTCTGTCATGGCGCTAGATATAACCGAGAGACGTTAGAAGTTCATTACAAAGGTAAGACAATTGCGGAAGTATTAAATATGTCAATTGAAGAGGCGAATACTTTCTTTGAATCGATCCCAGCAATCGCTCGTTATCTTAAGACGCTAAATGATGTTGGCTTAGGTTACGTGAGGCTTGGACAATCTGCGCCAACACTTTCAGGCGGCGAAGCCCAACGAGTAAAGCTATCCACCGAGTTACAACGCAGATCGACTGGACGTACGATTTATGTATTGGATGAACCAACAACTGGTCTACATTTTGAAGATGTCCGAAAACTTTTAATTGTGCTTAATCGCTTAGTTGATACCGGCAACACTGTGATTGTTATCGAACATAATCTAGATGTTATCAAATCTGCCGATTGGGTTATTGATATGGGACCAGAAGGTGGTTCGGGTGGTGGATTGGTCATAGCCGAGGGCACTCCAGAAACCGTTGCAAAAAATAGAGCTAGTTACACCGGAACTTTTCTGGCGGCATCCTTAAAAGGATAGTTAAATGGCAGATCCGCAGAGTTATCGTCCATCATCTATTCCAACAGACCCGGGTGTTTATCGTTTCTTCGACGAGAAAGGCGTTGTTATATATGTAGGGAAAGCAAAAAATCTAAAGAACCGACTTAACTCGTACTTCCAGAAGAATCTGCAAGAGAAAACCTATCGAATGGTCAATACCGCGGTACGAGTTGATTGGACCGTTGTTAATACCGAGATTGAGGCTTTGCAACTTGAATTTACCTGGATTAAAAGTGAGAACCCAAAATATAATATTCAATTCAAAGATGACAAGTCATATCCCTATCTAGCAGTAAGTTTGGTTGACGAGTTCCCAAGGCTCTTTATTTCGAGGGCAAAACGTCGACCAGGAGTGAAGTATTTTGGTCCATATGCGCATGCCTGGGCGCTTCGAAGTTCATTTGATGTAATCCAAAAGCTCTATCCAATCCGCAGTTGCACAGATTCTAATTTTGCAAGAGCTGTTAAAAGTAAACGTCAATGTTTACTCGGCGATATCGGAAAATGCAGTGCACCCTGTGTCTCTTGGATCTCAAAAGAAGAGCACCAGGAGCTTGCGAAAAAATTAGTTAAATTCGTAGATACCAGTTCGGGAGATATCTCAGCAGCGCTATTTAAAGATATGGTGGCTGCATCCGGAAAAGAGGAATTTGAACAAGCAGCAAAAATTCGCGACCAAATTTCAGCTATTGAGAAGTCGGCAGAAACATCGGGTACTTTTCTTAGCGAGAATTTTTCAGCCGATCTACTAGCTACACACTCAGAAATCACCCACTCCGCTGTTACGATGTTCTCCGTTCGACACGGCAGAGTAGTTGGCTCGCGTTCATGGATTTTAGATCGGGCCGATGTTCTTGAAGACGAGAGCGTTATAGGGGCAATGATTTCCAAGATTTACTCTGAACTAGATGCTCCTTCGGAAATTTTGGTAGATGAATTGCCCGACACAGCAGAGATTATAGAAGATTGGTTGACCGACAAATCTGGGCATCGGGTAACAATTTCAATGCCATTGCGCGGGGATAAGTTAGATGTAATAAATACCGTAAAGCGAAATGCTAATCAGGCACTAATACAACATCTAAGTAAACGATCAAATGATGCCGCGGTTTCGGGTCGCGCCCTGGAAGAGATAGCAAATTTGTTAGATCTACCTGAACTTCCACTTCGAATTGAATGTTTCGATATCTCCAATATTCAAGGAAATCACATGGTTGCATCTATGGTCGTCTTTGAAGATGGTCAGATCAAGAAGAGTGATTATCGAAGATTTGCGATTGATGATGATGCTGGCTTCGATGATACGAGAGCAATGCATCATGTCTTAACTCGTCGCCTTAAGCGATATTTAGCAGAGCGAGAGATTGATAATTCGGAGGTCGCTGAACTTGGTGGAGCGAGACCGAAATTTGCATATCCACCACAATTAATCGTTGTAGATGGCGGTGCGCCACAAGTAGCGGCTGCGGCGAAAGCTCTAGCAGAGTTAGGAATTTCAGATATTTCGCTATGTGGGCTAGCTAAACGTCTTGAAGAAGTTTGGCTACCAGAGAGTAAAGAGCCAATCATTTTTCCAAGACATAGTGAGGGGCTCTATCTGCTGCAGCGGATTAGAGATGAAGCCCATCGCTTTGCAATTACATTCCATCGCAGTAAGCGCTCCAAAGTTATGTTGGAATCGTTGCTTGACGATATTCCCAAACTGGGAGAATCTAGAAGGGCTGCACTCCTCGATAAATTCGGTTCAGTTACCGCAATACGTAAAGCCACTGTTACTGAGATTTCAACGGTTCCAGGCATCGGGAGCAATATTGCAGAGTTGATAGTCGCCCATTTAGCGAGCGAATCGGCGTCAATCGCTCAGGTAAACATGGAAACTGGAGAGATAAGTTGAGAGGATTGAACCATGGGCTCCAATGAAGTTTTAGTAATCACTGGAATGAGCGGTGCCGGTAAATCCACGGTCTCTCATGCTTTGGAAGATCTTGGTTGGTATGTAGTCGATAATTTGCCACCGTCAATGATTGCAAATCTCTGCGAAATGGCAGCCAAAACTCCTTCGTCCATCGCAGTAGTAATTGATGTTCGTGGTGGTGAATTTTTTGACGACTTAACAAAGTCTCTTGCAGATTTAGCGGAGCGAAATATTGCAAGACGAATTCTCTTCGTAGATTCATCTGATGAGGTTCTAGTTCGCCGGTTTGAGGCAACTAGACGTCCACATCCGCTACAAGGTTCAGATCGCATTCTTGACGGTATCGTCAAGGAGAGAACTCGCCTGCAAGATGTTCGTTCAGCAGCAGATTTCGTTATCGATTCGTCATCGCTAAATATTCACCAGCTCGAAGCAAAAATAGATGAGATCTTCAGTAGCGCTTCGGATTCAGATTTACGGGTAAATATCCTCTCTTTTGGATACAAGTATGGAATCCCAGTCGATGCAGATTTAGTAATGGATTGTCGATTCATTGCGAACCCACATTGGATTCCAGAGTTGCGACCGTTAACGGGCCTTGATAAACCAGTTTCCGAAAATGTATTAGCAAGTGCAAATGTTCAGGACTTCTTAAGTAAATATCAGTCGCTATTTGAAACTATGGCGACTGGCTTTATTCAAGAAGGTCGAAAGTATTTAACTCTGGCGATTGGGTGCACTGGTGGGAAACATCGGAGCGTTGCTATTTCAGAGGAGCTATCTAAACGTTTTGCTAATTTAAATCCGGTAGGTGGTAAGAAAGTTTTGGCACAAGCGATACACAGGGACTTAGGCCGCGAAGTTTAATGTCTACCAAAAATGCAAAGGTCGTAGCATTTGGTGGCGGTCATGGACTTGCTGCGACACTCACCGCTTTGCGAGATGTAACTCCAGAAATCACCGCCGTAGTAACGGTTGCAGATAATGGCGGATCAAGTGGAAAAATTCGAGAGGAATTTAATTTTCTTCCGCCCGGAGATTTAAGAATGGCGCTAGCCGCGCTCTGTGGCTCAGATGCTTGGGGGCAGAGTTGGGCCCAAATAATTCAACATCGATTTACTAGTTCTGGTGAGTTAAATGGTCACGCATTTGGAAATTTATTAATGGCGGCGCTTTGGGATGGCTCCGATGATTTAGTTGCTGGTATTGATCGCGTAGGAGAGTTATTAAAGATTGTCGGTCGGGTGTTACCGATGTCCTTAGATCCATTGGACATTGAAGGCGTCTTTCTGACTGGTTCGGGTGAATCAGTTATACGTGGGCAGATTGAAGTTGCTACGGCAAAAGGAAAATTACTTTCGCTGCGCCTACTTCCAGAGAACCCTAGAGTTACACCACAAGCGCTAAGTGCAATTGCCGAGGCAGATTGGCTAACTTTTGGTCCAGGATCTTGGTTCTCGAGTGTTATGCCACATTTTCTACTGAATGATTTATCTGAAGCTATTTCACAATCATCCGCTAAAAAGATCATGATTTTTAATCTTCCAGAACCAGAAGGTTCAGATGAATTTGCTGGAAGTACGCCAGAAGAGCACTTGGAATTAGTGCTGTCGCATTTGCCAGAATTCAAAATAGATTTTGCTATCGCAGACCCGACCATTCTTGCGCAGGGGAATGGATTAAGTAATTTGATTGCAAAGTGTGGTGGCCAGCTGCTTGTGGCCGATGTCGCAAAGGTTTCGGATAAAAACCATCATGATTGGCAGAAAATGAGTTCTATTTTGAACCACATTTTCGCGTCAACCCTGATTAAATAGCGCCTATGGCTATGACGGCAGCAGTAAAGGACGAGTTGAGCCGGCTCTCGATTTCTAAACCATGTTGTCGCAAGGCTGAAGTTTCTGCGGTTCTTAGATTTGCTGGTGGATTGCATATCGCTAGTGGAAAGATCGCAATTGAAGTCGAATTAGATACTGCGCAAGGCGCACGGAGATTGCGTAAAGATATTTCTGAAATATTTGGTCATGAGAGTGAACTTGCAATCCTCTCGCCAGGTGGTTTGCGAAAAGGTAGCCGCTATGTGGTTCGAGTTACTTCGGATGGCGACGCACTTGCAAGGCAAACAGGGCTGATCGATTCGAATAACCGCCCTATTCGTGGTCTGCCACCACAAGTTGTTTCCGCTGGTGTTTGTGATGCTGAGGCTGCGTGGCGCGGTGCCTTTCTTGCGCATGGTTCGCTTACCGAACCCGGTCGCTCATCCGCACTCGAAATAACTTGCCCTGGTCCCGAAGCAGCACTTGCCTTAGTTGGCGCAGCAAGGAGACTTGGAATTACCGCAAAGGCTCGCGAAGTTCGCAACGTAGATCGAGTTGTACTTAGAGATGGTGATGCTATTGGTGCACTTCTTACCAGGCTCGGTGCACATGAGAGCGTCCTTGCTTGGGAAGAGCGAAGAATGCGCCGCGAAGTACGCGCAACTGCAAATCGCTTGGCAAATTTTGATGATGCAAATTTACGTAGGTCTGCGCGCGCTGCAGTTGCCGCATCGGCTCGAGTTGCTAGGGCGATGGAAATACTTGGAGCCGAAATTCCAGATCATTTGAAGGAAGCAGGTGAACTTCGAATTAACCACGGGCAAGCAAGTCTTGAAGAATTGGGTTCATTGGCAACGCCACCAATGACTAAGGATGCGATCGCCGGTCGAATTCGCAGACTCCTAGCTATGGCCGATAAGCGAGCGCACGATTTGGGAATTCCAGATACTGAAGCAGGGTTGAGCCCCGATTTATTGGCTGAATAGTTCAAGCACCTCCAAGGTGAGCGTAAGTGGGCTGCTCGCGGCTGATAGGATTTGGCTATCTACAACGATGTGGTCTCTTGAGTTTCTTCAATTTTAAACTAATTTTAGGTAGGCAAATAAATGGTACGTGTCGGAATTAATGGTTTTGGACGAATTGGTCGCAACTTCTTTCGCGCCGCGCTGCAATCAGGCGCCGATATTGAAATCGTGGGAATTAACGACCTCACAGATAATGCAACTCTTGCTCATCTTTTAAAGTATGACTCAATCTTGGGTCGTCTAGGTCTCCCTGTTACCTACACAGATGATTCAATCACTGTTGATGGCAAGACCATTCGAGTATTTTCAGAGCGCGATCCAGCAAACTTGCCTTGGGGCGAAGTTAAAGCTGACATCGTTATCGAATCAACAGGTTTCTTCACAAAAGCGGCCGATGCAAAGAAGCACATTGCTGCTGGCGCCAAAAAGGTAATTATTTCAGCTCCCGCAACCGATGAAGATATAACAGTTGTCATGGGTGTAAACCATGAGAAATATGACCCTGCTAGCCATCACATCATTTCAAATGCCTCTTGTACAACGAATTGCCTAGCTCCAATGGCAAAGGTCCTAGATGAAGAGTTCGGAATTGTTCGTGGTCTTATGACAACAATTCATGCTTACACAAATGATCAATCAGTTCTGGATCAACCTCATAAAGACTTACGTCGTGCCCGCGCCGCTGCGGTTTCAATTATTCCAAGCACAACTGGCGCGGCTAAGGCGATCAGCCTGGTTCTACCAAATCTCAAGGGCAAGCTAGATGGCTTCGCACTTCGCGTTCCAGTCCCAACGGGATCAGCAACAGATTTAACAGTTGAACTTGCTAGGGAAGTTACCGCTGCAGAAATTAACGCGGCTCTTAAGAAAGCGGCTGAAGGTTCACTTAAGGGATACCTTACATATACCGAAGATCCAATCGTTTCAGCAGATATTGTTACCGATCCAAGTTCTTGTATTTTGGATGCTGGCTTAACAAAGGTCATTGGCACAACTGTAAAAGTTGTTGGTTGGTATGACAACGAATGGGGTTATTCAAATCGTTTAGTTGACCTCGTTGGATATGTGGGCAAGAAGCTTTAATGAATATTAAAACCCTCGAGTCAGTTGATGTTCGTGGGAAGCGAGTTCTACTTCGCTGTGATCTAAATGTGCCGCTGAAGGATGGCGTCATAACAGATGATGGACGAATAAAGGCTTCACTTCCAACGATTAAATACTTATTAGCCCAAGGTGCTGTTGTGATAATTGCAGCGCACCTTGGTAGACCAAAGGGTGAGCGCAAGCCAGAACTTTCCTTGGCTCCAGTTGCGAAGCGATTAGCAGAACTCTTAGAGGTGCCAGTTAATTTTTCAGATGCGATTGTCGGCGCGAAGCCAAGTGCTACAGGAGTAACGCTCCTAGAAAACATTCGTTATGAGGCAGCCGAGACATCTAAAGATGAGTCCGAGCGAGCAGTACTAGCGAAGGAATTAGCGTCTTACGCAGATATTTTTATAAGCGATGGCTTCGGAGCAGTTCACCGCAAGCATGCATCTGTTTATGATGTTGCAAACCTTCTGCCACATGCCGCTGGGTATTTAGTATCAGCAGAAGTAGAAGTACTAAAGAAATTAACGGAATCACCACAACGCCCGTACGGCGTCGCACTTGGTGGTTCAAAAGTTTCAGACAAGATTGGTGTGATTTCTAATCTTCTAGGCAAGGTTGATACCTTGGCCATTGGTGGTGGAATGCTTTTTACATTTCTTGCAGCCAAGGGTCACGAAATTGGTAAATCTTTAGTTGAGACGGATTTGATCCCAACTGTAATTGAGTTGATGGAGCGCGCGGAAAAGCTTGGCGTGAACCTACTTCTTCCAACAGATATCGTGGTTGCACCGGAATTTAATATCGATGCTAAGCCAACTATCGTCCCAGCCGATGCAATACCTGCGAATCAAATGGGCTTAGATATCGGACCAGCGAGTGCGAAATTATTTGCATCAGCAATTTCCGAATGTAAAACAGTTTTTTGGAATGGACCAATGGGCGTCTTTGAATTTCCCAACTTCGCAAATGGAACTAAAGTTCTAGCGCAAGCGCTAACTTCAATATCTGGCATCAGTGTTGTCGGAGGTGGCGATTCTGCTGCTGCGGTCCGCAAATTGGGATTTGCAGACTCTGATTTTGGCTACATTTCAACTGGCGGCGGCGCCTCACTTGAATATTTAGAGGGCAAGGAATTGCCTGGGCTCGTCGTTTTACAGTAATTTGTACTCAACTAAAGTTGGAGGAAGTATGCGCAAGCCATTAATCGCTGGAAACTGGAAGATGAATCTGAATCATCTGGAGGCGATTGCTGTTACCCAGAAACTTTCATACTCCTTGGACGATAAGGATTATGACGCGGTTGATGTCGTAATCCTTCCGCCCTTTACCGATATGCGTTCGGTTCAAACTCTCATTGATGGTGACCGACTTCGCCTTTCATATGGTGCTCAGGATCTATCGCCAGATATTAGTGGTGCATTCACTGGCGATATCAGCGGTTCAATGCTTAACAAACTCGGCTGTTCCTATGTTGCCATCGGACACTCAGAACGACGTGCAATTCACAATGAAGATGATGCGAAAATTAATCGTAAGATTAAAGCGGCGCTTGCCAATGAGATAACTCCTATTTTCTGTGTAGGTGAAGAGCTTCCTATTCGTGAATCTGGTACGCATGTAGAACATGTATTAAACCAAGTTCGTAATGGTTTGAAAGGTTTCCACAAGCCAGATTTAAAGAAGATTGTCTTCGCATACGAACCTGTTTGGGCAATTGGGACTGGCAAAACTGCTAGTGCGGAAGATGCACAAGAAGTTTGCCAAGCTATTCGAGTCGAACTTGAAAAAATTGGTTCCTCAGAAATTGCAGAGGCAGCTCGAATTCTCTACGGTGGATCGGTTAAATCCTCAAATATCGTGGAAATTATGAAGCAAGCAGATGTCGATGGTGTATTAGTTGGAGGAGCAAGCCTTGATCCTGAGGAATTCGCTCGAATCGCCAGATTTCATCGAGCGGTGAGCGCGTAAATCTCAGCCAATTGGCGGGTATCCTTACGCCAGTGCGTTTTTGAAGTTATTCCGAAGTAATAGTAATAAAAGGAGAAATTCGTGGTCTTAGCTCTTTCAATCCTTCTGGTTATATCCAGCGTTCTAATGATTCTGCTTGTGTTGCTACATAAGGGCAAGGGCAGCGGACTCTCTGATTTATTCGGTGGTGGAATTTCTTCAAGTTACGGCGGATCGTCCGTTGTTGAACGTAACCTGGACCGCATCACAATTATTGTTGGGGGCCTCTGGTTCGCAGGAGTAATTGCACTGAGTTTGGTATTAAAAAAGTAAATAGTTTCTAGCGTTAATTAATTTAAGGAGATCAATATGGGTAGCGCAATTCGTGGAAGTCGGGTCGGCGCGGGTCCTATGGGAGAAGCAGAGCGTGGCGATGCCATTGCTCGTTTCCGAGTTTCCTATTGGTGCGCACAAGGACATGAGACTCGCCCCTCATTTGCGCAGGACGAGACGGTACAGATTCCAGAGCTTTGGGATTGCCCTCGTTGTGGATATCCAGCTGGTCTAAATAAAGATAAGCCACCGATGCCAATTAAGAACGAGCCATATAAGACTCACTTGGCATATGTAAAAGAGCGTCGCACCGAAGTTGAATCGAAGAAGATTTTGGAAGATGCGCTAGCTCGACTACGTGGTGAAGATTAAGAACTTTAGAGTTTAGAGATTGCTTCAAGCAACTCTGCGATTCCGGCTTTGCGATTCTTAAGATGAATTCTAAGTAGCGGAAAATTTCGTGATGTAAGTGCTTGGCCATCGCCTAAGGCTTGAGCCATTAGCAAGGTATGGAATGTGAAATCTCTTCCAGGAATATTCAAATCCTCTTTGCTTTCCCCAGTAATTTGCAGGAATGAGCCGTTCTGCTGGCCACCCTTATGAAATTGTCCGGTTGAGTGCAGAAATCTTGGCGCCCATCCAAAAGTAACGCCACGCTCTGTTTTCAAGGCAAGTGCCGAACGTGTTTTGATAACTTCAAAATCTGTCTCACGATTTAGATAGGCCATTATTGCGAAATATTCACTTGAACTATCTATAAATTTTGCAATTGCGGTGCTCAAGTCTGTGCATTGAAGATTGGTAAAAATTGCAAGGCTTGAATTTTCGTAAGCTGGTTCCATTGCTGGAATACCAGTACCACTCCATTCATTTAACAATTCGCCGGTTCGTTCCTTAGCCTCTGTAACATTTGGTTGATTGAAGGGATCAACTTCCAGCGCCCGACATAGAAGTGCGGTAACCCATTCCCATAAAATAAAGTGCTCACCAAGGTTGGCGACAACGTTGATGTCGGAAATGCCTTCAGCGAATCCAATTGACAGCGCCCTTCCACCGACTGGAGCACTTGCTGATTCGAGAACAATTGGCAATCGACCCTTCTGGTTCTTGCCTGTGGACTCGGCCACTAACTGTTCAATCCAATCGCCGATTCCTGGAACGTTTGATTCACTGTCGATTAGCGCAAAGTTCTGCGAGGTCTGTTCGAATATAAGTGTTGCTAGCTGAACTGCTGGTGAATTTGGCTCAGCGAATTTCTGTGACGCCAGATCGGCATCATCAAGCAGAACAGAGACATCTATTCCGAGAAGTGCGGCTGGTACTAAGCCGAAAGCACTCAGGGCGCTAAATCGGCCACCTACGTTGGGATCTGCATTTATGACCCGGAATTTGGAAGCTCTTGCAGATTTATCCAAAGGTGAATCAGGAACAGTAACTATTACAAAATGATTGATTGGATCTAACCCTGCGGATAAAAAAAGATCTTCAAAGAAAGATTTCTGAGAAGCAGTTTCGATTGTTGATCCAGACTTTGAACCGACAATTATTAACGTTTCTTTCAAATTCTTTGGAATCGCTAGCCTTATTTGTTCTGGGTCAGTCGTGTCCAAGATGGTTAAAGTCTTTCCATAAGACTTAGCCATTACTTCGGGCGCTAAAGATGAACC
>QYQH01000066.1 GCA_007280395.1 Actinomycetales bacterium
ATTTGTGCGATACGCGCCGGTGTTCCAGGGTTATCCGAGAATATTCGGGTTATTTCAATCCTGGGCCGCTTCCTAGAACATTCAAGAATTTTTCACTTTGCTAATGGTGGCGAGAATGAACTCTGGATTGGTAGCGCAGATTTGATGCATCGAAATTTAGATCGTCGTGTTGAAAGTATGGTCAAGATTAATCAGACTGACCATAAGCGAATGCTTATGCGCGCACTCGATAGTTATCTTGCGCCAACCACATCGAGCTGGCACATGAACGTTTCTGGAAGTTGGGATCGAATTACGACAAGTTCAACCGGGGAACAATTAGTTGACCTGCATCAGCAAGTCATTAGTTGGTATGGAGCTAGGGGATGACCGAGATGATTCTTGCTGCTGGCGGAGTTGTTTGGCGTGAAGGCAAAGGCTCAAAGATTGAGTTAGCAATTATTCATAGACCAAAGTATGACGATTGGTCTTTTCCAAAAGGAAAATTAGATATTGGCGAAGAACTCATCTCATGCGCCCATCGCGAGATAATGGAGGAGACCGGTTTAAATATTGAACTCGGCCCCTTTCTTGGTGAATATGAGTACCAATCGATTGATGAGTTGAAGAACGTTTCTTACTGGGCAGCCAAAGTACTTCCAGATAGCAAAGAATTTCAGGCAAATAGTGAAGCAGATTTGCTTGAGTGGCACGATATTGAATCCGCGCGTGCGAAGTTAACGCGCGATGCAGATAGAGAAATTTTAGATATTTTTATCGATTCGCCATTTCAAGCCTCAAAATTAATTATGTTGCGCCATGCGAAAGCACTTGCCCGCAGTGAATGGCAGAGTGGTGATGAAGATCGACCACTAGATATTTTAGGACAGCTTCAAGCCAAGCGGATGCATGCGATTTACCAAGTCTTTGGTATTTCACAGATTCACACATCCGACGCCGTACGTTGCTACGACACAGTTATTGGAATGACTAAGACGTTAAAAATTGAACCGGTAATCACGGCAAAGTTAAGTGAGTACACCTTTGAAAAAAATAAGGATAAGTCACTCGAGTATGCGAAGGAACTTGCAGAAATAGCTAGAGCCATAGATGAGACGATTCTGCTCTGCAGCCACAATCCAGTACTTCCTAGGATGCTGGAACATGTAAGTAAGAAATCAGATCTTGACTTCCCCGAGAATAAGTTGAAGCCCGGTGATGCCTGGGTACTCTTTTTGGGCAAGAAGAAGGTCCTGCAGATTGATGTTATTCCAGCGCCAACTGTTTAAGTTAGTGCTCAGTCCAATCCAGATATTTAAGAACGATTCCTTCCCGCAGCGCCCAAGGACAAATTTCTAATTTATCTAAATCTAAATTCCGCATAACGCTCTCAGTTACAAGCGCTCCAGCAACTATTTGACGTGCGCGGTTTGCTGAAACTCCAGGCAATTTTGTGCGCTCATCGGAATCCATTTCTGCTAACCGAGAAGAGATTTTACGAATCGCATCAATAGTGATTAGTTTTCCATTGCCGCCATACCAGTCTCCACAAAGTCTGGCCAGGGTACGAAGCGTTTTACTTGTTGCAATTGCTCGATCTGATGCTTCATGGTGAACCAAAGTGGGTAGTACAGCTTCCAATTGTCCTTCGATGTAATCGCGTAATGAGCGGACACTCTTGGCGGTAAATGGATCACCCTGTAAATGGCTCTTAGTTAAACGTGATGCACCAAGTGGAAGTGTGACTGCCACTTCAGGAGATTCATCAATACCTGATGCGATTTCGAGTGAACCGCCACCAATATCGATTACTAACAAGCGACCACTCGACCAACCAAACCATCTGCGCGCTGCAAGAAAGGTTAACTTCGCTTCCTCTTCACCAGTTAAAACTTGCAGATCAATCTCAAAATCCTTATTAATTGCGGCGATAATTTCGCCACCATTGCTTGCTTCACGAAGTGCCGATGTGGCAAAAGGAAGTAGCTCCTCAGTTTTCGCTTTCTTAGAATGTTCGATTGCGCTCTTGATTGCCGAACGCAGCGCGGTAATTCCTTCACTCGAAACATTGTTCTCGTCATCCAAGTATTCAGTTAAGCGGAGTTCTTCCTTGTGATTGTAAGTTGGATTTGGCCTTGCTCCAGGATGTGTATCAACGACCTGTAAATGAACGGTATTTGATCCGACATCCAAGACTCCAAGGCGCATCCGCCGAAGATACTCGCTATTTGCCGCAGTAATTAGCAGGTTCAAAGCACTGCATTTTGCGTGTCATAATTGCCCCTGCAACACGCCTCCCTAGCTCAGTGGTAGAGCAACGCACTTGTAATGCGTAGGTCGTCAGTTCAATCCTGACGGGGGGCTCCATGAATTCAAAGCGCTAGGACTGCAGCAATTATTTTGGTAAGAATAAGCCATGGAACGCGATTTTGATGTTGTAATTATTGGTTCTGGTTTTGGCGGATCAGTAAGCGCGCTACGTCTTGTTGAAAAAAATTATCGAGTTTGTATTTTAGAAGCAGGTCGTAGATTCGAAGATAAAGATTTCCCAAAAACTTCCTGGCGAATCTCTAAATTTCTATTTGCACCGAGGCTTGGACTTCGCGGTATTCAGAGAATTCATGCCCTTCCTGATGTCCTAGTACTCGCCGGGGCAGGAGTTGGCGGCGGCTCACTTGTTTATGCAAACACTTTATATATTCCACCTGATACTTATTTCAATGACAAGCAGTGGCGCCATATAACGGATTGGAAGGAGGAACTTCTTCCTTGGTATGACCAAGCATCGCGAATGCTCGGTGTTATTGATAATCCATATTTCTCACCATCGGATGCTGCGATGAAAGCCGCGGCAATTGAAATGGGTGTTGGACACACTTTCAGGATGGCGCCACTCGGTGTTTATTTTGGAAGTGGTCCTGGTGAAAAAAGTGCCGATCCATTCTTTGGCGGTAAAGGTCCGGTTCGTGAAGGTTGTATTCAATGTGGTGCTTGCATGACTGGTTGTAGAAACAATGCAAAGAATACTTTGCCAAAGAATTACCTTGGCTTGGCTGAAGGCGCAGGAGCCAAAGTTTTTGCAGAACATACAGTTACCAAAATTGAGCAACAGAGCAATGGCAGTTGGAAGATTTATGCACGTAAGAGTTCATCTTGGCTAGGCCGTAGGCGAATATTTACCGCAAACGATGTAATAGTAGCGGCGGGCACTTACAACACACAAAAACTTCTGCATCACATGAAGAGCGATGGCGTATTGCCTAAAATCTCGGCAACACTCGGCAAACTTTCCAGAACAAATAGCGAAGCTCTTACTGGCGCCCTTATGAAAAATACTGATATTGATTACAGCAAGGGTTCAGCTATTACATCTTCATTCTTTCCAGATGAACATACACATGTTGAACCAGTCAGGTATGGCGTAGGCAGCAATGTGATGGGCTTGCTGCAAACGATTATGACTGACGGTCACACGGCATCTGGGCGACGTAAACAATGGATTGCAACGGTTTTACAACATCCAGCACAGTTAGGAAGAGTTCTAAATGTTCGTAAGTGGAGTCAGCGAACCGTTATTGCTCTTGTAATGCAGAATGTAGATTCGGCGTTAACGGTTTCGATGAAACGCTCAATATTTGGCAAACGCTTAACCTCTACAAATAATAGCGATGCCCCAAATGCAACTTATATTCCAGCAGCAAATGAAGTTGTCCGCAAAATCGCAGAAAAGAATGGCGGAATTGCTGGCGGCCATATCGGAGATTTAATTGGTGCACCTTTTACCGCTCACTTTGTTGGCGGCTGCGTGATTGGGGATTCTGATAATTCCGGAGTAGTTGATCCGTATCACCGGGTATGGAATTACCCAACCCTGCATGTAGTTGATGGTGCAAGTGTTACGGCAAACCTTGGTGTCAATCCTTCGCTAACTATTACCGCACTGGCCGAACGGGCACTTTCGATGTGGCCAAATAGAGGTGAGCCAGATCCAAGACCACCACAGAGTTCATCATATGTAAAAGTTGCGACTCAATTGCCAATAAATCCAGTTGTCCCAAAGGGCGCAGTTGGTGAGTTGAAAGTAATTAATTAACTTCCTTTAACTTCTCAGTCTGTTCTTTGCGAAGCCTAGGCCAAGTTGTTATTGGATAAGCAAGATCACGATAAAAATCCTTGATTAGCCCTTGAACAATCTTGCTCTTCTCTTTGACAACAAAGTGTGATGTTCCCGGAACTATTGCTAGCCGGGCATTTGGTATCGCTTCATAAAGTTCTATTGTGTGGTGATTTGAGAATGGTTCGTCATCACCGGTTAAGACAAGTACTGGACAACTAATTTTTGAGAGCTGGGCGGTTGTCATTGTTGGTTCTGAATTCCAAACTTCATATGCTTTGCGAATAATAACTTCCTGCATCTGAGCGGGATCTGGAGATCTAAGTGCGAACTTCGCGGCGTCATCTTCAGAAATCACAATTTCTGGATCTTCTTCGACTAGCGAGAGCCCACTATCGAAATGATAGTTAGTGCCGATTGCGACAATAGATTTAACAAGATCAGGTCGCTTTAGCGCAACCATGAGCGAAATAATTCCACCATCACTCCAACCAATTAAATGTGTTGGTTCCTTTATTACATCTTCAATGTATGCAATCGCTTCATCAGTTTGAAAATCAAAGTGGTAGAAACCCTTGCGACTTGCGGTTCGACCATGAGCGCTGCGGTCGTATGCAAAAATTGAATGTGTGCGTTGCACCGCGGGGATAACGGTGTAATCCCAACTTTCAGTTGAACTTAGCCCACCATGCAAAAGCAGAACGGGGCCACTCTTCTTGCCGAAAGTTTTTCCTTGTGCCGACCAAACTTGATGGCCGCGCAGATCAATGTAGCCACGATTTAATTTCAGCATTCTTATAGTGAATCCATAATGTGGCGATTTCCGCGGTCGAAGGTTGCATAGTTCCAAGACCAATCAACGATTGTTCCAATTCGGTTGCGCCCCCCCATTAAATAAAAGAGGTGTAGGAACAACCAGGCAGACCAAGCTAGGTAACCAGAGAATTTAATTGGCCCCGCTTCAACAACTGCTTTATGGCGGCCAATCGTGGCCATCGATCCCTTATCCCGATACTTAAAGTCCTTTAGTTCTAAACCTTTTGAACTGCGCAAAATTTGTTCTGCGACAAAACGCCCTTGTTGCATTGCAACAGGTGCAACCATAGGAAGGAATCGGCCATCTTTAGCTTTAGATCCGCAGATATCACCGACGCCCCAAATATATGGATAATTAGTAACCGCAAGAGTTGACGAAACATCTAAGCGATTTCCATCTAGTGGCAGAGATAAGTTTTCAATTACCGGTGCGCCCTTTACGCCCGCAGCCCAAATAGTTACGACAGAAGGAATTTTTGAACCGCTTTGAAGTTCGATCTCGCGATGTTTAACAGATTTAACTGCGGAATTGAGCATGACTTTCACACCTAATTTTTCAAGTGATTTCTTAGCCTTCTCGGAGAGCGAGGGAGCAAAACTGGGCAGCAATCTTGGACCAGCTTCAAGCAGAAGAACATCCATATGTCGGGCTGCATGCTTCTGGTCATTCATTAGTGGACCGCGAACCAGTTCGGCAAGTGCACCAGCCATTTCGATTCCAGTTGGCCCGCCACCAACTACTGAAATAGAAAATCTAGTGTCATCTTCAAAGCGGCAGAGATCTTCAAAGCGACGCATAACTTCAGCACGAATAGTTAGGGCTTCGTGAATTGATTTCATGCCAAGTGCGAATTCTTCAACGCCAGGGGTTCCGAAATCCGCGGTTACAGATCCCATAGCAATTACTAAATGATCGAAAGGGAGAACCTCGCTGCTATCTAATTTTACGGTCTTGTTTTTGTGATCGACAGAAATTGGGCTGCCCATTCTAAATTTTCCATTAAATGACCGGATGGCACCGCGAATTGGGTAAGCAACATGGTCGGCGGCAAGACCCGCAGTTGAAACTTGGTAGAGCAGTGGCAGGAATGTTTGAAAGTTATGGCGATCGACGATAGTTGTATCCGCGCTCTTTCCCAGGGCTCGGGCAGTAGCAAGTCCGCCGAAGCCGCCACCGAGAATTACAACACGGGGCTTAAGGCGCTTAGTCATCTTATTCCTCAATCTTTTCGCAAATCTTAAATTTCAAGTTTCTTTAAGCAGGGTTGAAGTCTACTGTTAATCCCATGAACTCACCTCTCAATAATCCAATCTCTGGGCGCAAAATTCTTGTTACGGGCGCATCTGGATATGTTGGCGGAAGATTGGTTCGACATTTATTGAGTCAAGAGTTCGCTGTTCGTGTAATGGTTCGAGATAAGAACAAAATCTCTGGCCAGCCTTGGCTAAATCACGTTGAAATTTCCCAGGCCAATGCCAATGACTTCGAAGCTGTTAAGAGTTCTTTAACTGGAATTCATACTGCGTTCTATTTACTTCACTCAATTAATTTAGGATCAAATTTTGACGAGATCGAGGCAGAGATGGCTCGCAATTTTGCAAGAGCAGCAGAAGAGGCTGGGGTAAGTCAGATTGTGTACTTAGGTGGAATTGCAAACGATAAGCAGATTAGTCAACACCTGTTGTCACGTGCCAATACCGGGTTGCAACTAGCTAGTGGCAGCGTGCCAGTAATTGAGATGCGTGCCGGAATAATTATTGGATCAGGTTCCGCATCTTTTGAGATGTTGCGTCACTTAACTCATCGTCTTCCCGTAATGACTACTCCAAAATGGGTTTCAAACTTAACCCAGCCAATCGCAATTCGAGATGTGCTCTGGTACCTATCGAGCGCTGCTGCACTTGATAAACCAGTTAGTGGCATCTTCGATATCGGAGGCCCTGCAGTTCTTTCTTATGCCGACATGATGCAGATGTTCGCCAAAATATCTGGCTTGCGTCGTCGGTGGATTATTAAAGTTCCAGTCTTAACACCCGCACTCTCTAGTTTGTGGATCGGTCTTGTAACTCCCGTTCCAACTTCCCTTGCTAGACCACTTGTGCAATCACTCATAAGTGAAGTTGTTGCAGATCCAGCAAAAAGTATTACAGCACTTATTCCGCCACCACCAGAAGGGCTACTGCAAGTTTATCGCGCCATTGAATTAGCACTTTCAAGAACATCACAGAATCAAGTTGAATCACGTTGGTCAGATGCAACTCAACCGACCGCTCCTTGGCAGAAAGCCCAGAGCGATCCAGCTTGGGCTGGTGAAATGATTCTTCGAGATCATCGAGAACGGATTGTTGAGACCAGTAGAGAAAATTTATGGAAGAGCGTTGAACAAATTGGTGGTGAACATGGTTGGTACGGTGCAGATTTTCTCTGGTGGGCGCGCGGATTAATAGATCGTGCATTTGGCGGAGTAGGACTCCGTCGTGGCCGCCGAAATCCAGACACCTTGCGTGTTGGTGACAGCCTTGATTTTTGGCGAGTAGAGAATTTAGAAGAAGGCGTTTCGCTAAAACTTTATGCCGAAATGATTCTTCCCGGAAAAGCTTGGTTGGAATTTAATATCGAGGAGGTAGTTGTTGATGGCCGCAAAATGCGAAAGATTTCGCAAGATGCAACATTTTCCCCAAGAGGTCTTGGTGGCCAACTTTATTGGTTCGCAGTTTCACCATTTCATGTCTTGATATTTCCTAGAATGCTCTTGAATTTAGTCCGTAGTGCTAATCGAAAAGACTATGCAGAGTCCCAATTAAAAGCTAGATAAATTTCCGCTCAATACCTGAAATCCTCGCTCCCTTCTCCTATAATTTAGGAATGGAAAATATAGAGATTGCATCACAACAAGAGGCGCCATCTCTAACCCAACTAGAAAGTAAAATTCTGGAATTTGAGGGCCAATGGTGGAAGTTTGCTGGGGCCAAGGAGAGCGCAATTAAAGAGCTCTTCGATATGACGCCACCGGCTTATTACCAGCTTCTAAATAACTTGATCGATCGAGATGACGCCCTTCTCGCAGCACCAATGCTTGTAAAGCGACTTCGCCGTCTGCGCGAAGCCCGCACAAACGCCCGCTCTCTTTAGCGGGTTTTGGGGCGAACCCACCGCTCGCGCCGCAACAAACAGTTACTCGCAGGCGGGCCCGCCCCAAAACCCCAAATGGTAAAAGCTGAAAACCCTACAAAACCCTGCTCGATTTGCCGAGGCCTCGTGGCTGCTCTAGATTTGGCGTTAGCACTCGGGTGGTTAGAGTGATAATCGTTAAAGATTAGAGAGAGACATATACATATGGCAAAGATGATTGCTTTTAATGAAGAGGCCCGTCGCGGTCTCGAGCGCGGAATGAACGCACTCGCAGATGCTGTGAAGGTCACGCTTGGACCTCGTGGACGAAATGTTGTTCTCGAGAAGAAGTGGGGAGCCCCAACAATCACTAATGATGGTGTTTCAATCGCTAAGGAGATCGAACTCGACGATCCTTGGGAGAAGATTGGCGCAGAGCTAGTTAAGGAAGTTGCTAAGAAGACAGATGATGTCGCTGGCGATGGAACTACTACTGCAACAGTTTTAGCACAAGCACTCGTTCGCGAAGGTCTGCGTAACGTTGCCGCCGGTTCAAATCCAATGGCGCTAAAGCGTGGAATTGAAAAGGCTGTTGATGCAATTTCAGCAGAACTTCTAGTTATGTCTAACCCAGTTAAGACTAAGGAACAGATTGCAGCTACTGCATCTATTTCTGCCGCTGATACAACAATCGGTGAAATGATTGCTGAAGCAATGGATAAGGTCGGCAAAGAGGGCGTTATCACTGTTGAAGAGTCAAACACTTTTGGTCTTGAACTCGAACTAACTGAAGGTATGCGTTTTGATAAGGGTTACATCTCTCCTTACTTCACAACAGATACCGATCGTATGGAAGCCGTTCTAGAAGATCCATATATTTTGATTGCAAATTCTAAGATTACAAATATTAAAGATTTGCTACCAATTCTTGAGAAGGTAATGCAGTCTGGTAAGACACTTGTTATTTTGGCTGAAGATGTTGAGGGTGAAGCTCTTGCAACTCTGGTAGTTAACAAGATTCGTGGAACCTTCAAATCTGTAGCTGTTAAGGCGCCAGGATTTGGTGATCGCCGTAA
>QYQH01000018.1 GCA_007280395.1 Actinomycetales bacterium
AACATTATTCCAAACACAAAGAAGGGCCCAAATACTGTTGCCCTAATTAACGAAGATGGGTCAGCTACAGATTCACAACTTCACTTATATATTGGCAAGAAGCAGAGCACAGGATCAAGCGTGGATAAGGCTGGCCTAACAAATGGCGACCTTTATGTACTTAATGTTCCAACTGCTGGGACAGATAATATCTTCCGCACAACAATCGCAAAGTCAACACCTACTCCTGCAACATTCAAGGAGATTGAATGGAACACAGATGTCACAGGTTTTGCAAAGGGTGCCCGCGAAAATGGAACTACTTTTGCGCGTATCGAAGATGGAAACTGGGATCCAAAGAATCCAAATGTTTTCTACTTTATAACAACAGAATCTAATAAGGATCCAGTTGCTACGGCTGAGAATCCTGCAGAGCCAGGTGTTTCACGTGATGGTGGCGGATTGTGGCGCTTAACTTTCAAGGATGCTCAAAATCCTCTTGAAGGTGCAAACCTAGAAATGCTTCTAAACGGTGGCGAAGCTCCTTACCTAAGCAAGCCAGATAATATGACAATTACTGATAACGGTGTCGTTGTAATCCAGGAAGATCCAGGTAAGAACGCACACGTTGCACGAGTTATGGCTTACAGAATCTCAGATGGAAAGCTAGCCACATTGGCGAAGTTCGATAGCCAATACTTCACTGCAACAGGAAGCAAGTTTATGACGATTGATGAAGAATCTTCAGGCGTTATCGACGTTACTTCACTACTTGCAAAAACTGGCGATAAGAATACTTATCTGATGCTAAATGCTCAGGTCCACACATACAGCGGCGTGACAACTATTGATAGTGGAGTTGCGGGCGCAATCTCTCCAGCTCGACCAGATCTAGTTTCATCACCTTCCGATTCAAAGGCAAATCTAGATAAGGCAACAGTCGAAGGCGGTCAGTACTACACAATGACCATCTCTGATTGGAAAAAGATATTTAATTAAACTTTAGCTGCGCCTAGCAAGAGTTTAGTTAAAACACTAAGCCCCACCAGGTAGGCCGGTGGGGCTTAGTCATTCCTCGATGGCATTCTCACAAGGTAGGCTCGAGACATAATTCCGTCTATATAAGGAGCACTATGGGCAAAGTTTATTTATTCGTTGAAATAGATATTAAGCCAGGTATGCGAAGCGCCTTTGCAGAACACGTCAAAAAACAGGGTGCTCATATCCGAACTGAAGATGGTTGTGAAAATTTAGAAATTTTCTTTGATACAAAAAATGAGAATCAGATCTGTGTCTGGGAAGTTTGGACTAACCGAAAACTATGGGATGCCCATATGGCAAATGATGCAAGTAAAGCTTGGCAAAAAATAGCAGCAGAATTTGTTAATGGTGAGAAAATAACAGTTATGGACTCGATTTAATTTATGGAAGCTGAAGATCGTTCAGTCTTTGATTTAAAAGCAGTTCAGCCAACAAATAGCATCTCATATGGAAATGCCAGCGACCAAGTTATTGATTTTTATTTGCCAGAAAAAACATCTAAACCGCTGGTTGTATTAATACACGGCGGTTTTTGGCGCCCTGAATTTGATCGAGAACATTTGTCACCGCTTGCACGAGCGCTTGCGGATTTGGGCTGGCCGGTAGCGTTAATTGAATACCGGAGAATTATTGGTAACCCCGATGCAACTGTTCAAGATGTTCATAGTGCAATGGCAAAATTAAGTGAAGATTACGGTCCTACTATTTTGTTAGGGCACTCGGTCGGCGGCCATCTTGCGCTTTTAGTCGGGAGTAAATTTACAGCGCTAGGTGTAATTGCGCTCGCTCCGGTCACTGATTTAATTCGATCTGAAGAGATGGATTTAGATGAGGGAGCGGTCTCAGATTTCCTTGGCGCCCCAGCAAAGTTGCGCCCAGACTTGAATCCAATTGAATTACCACCATTAAAAATAAAGGTGCATATAATTCATGGGAGTGCTGATATCCGAGTGCCGATTCAATTTTCTAGAGATTACATCTCGAAAATGAATATTAATTCAACAGATTTGCTCGAGCTTGAAAATACTGGGCACTTTGAACTAATTGACCCCAGGAGCGATATTTTTAGCCAAATTTGCCACGAACTAAAAGTTCATCTTGCGTCTTTTTTGAATTTCCCATCCGCTTAGCCTTGGTTAATAAGAGTTCTCTAATTTGCTCTTATGAGCACACTGGATTTTCAAGGCAAGGAAGTTATTGCCGCCCTCGAAAGCCAGTTCAAGCCGAAGGCAGAAGCAAAAGAGAAGCCAGAAATACGAATTACCAACGCCATTGTCTGCTCATTTTTCACTAGTGATGATTATTACAAAGCACACGGGGCTCGACTCAAATCCAATCTGGAAGAGTTGGGAATTCAATATGACCTCCGCGAAATAACGAAAAAAGAGGGCGAAGATTGGGCCGCTATTTGCCGCAGAAAAGTGGGGTTTATTGCGGAGGTATGTGCGAAGAACCCAGATAAAAAAGTATTCTGGATTGACGTTGATTGCGAACTATTTTCCATCCCAGATTTCATTTTGAATTCCACTGCCGACTTGATCGGATTTCAACGAGGATTTAGCGCTCCAACAAAGATTGGATATCAAAACCGAGGTCGATTTTGGGAGCCTTGCTTCTGGGGAATCAATAACACTCCTCAAGCACGAAAGATGATTAACGCCGCAGCAGAATTTGAAGAGATTGCAACAGTTCGTGCAACCGACGACTACTTCTTTGAAGAGGCATGGCGAGCAACATCTGGAAATATAACCTTCCAAATAATTCCATCAAATTGTGCTATTGATAAGGGCGCCGGATCACTCGAAGGCCATGAAACCTTCTTTAGATTTGGATCGAGCGGCCAGGTAGAAAACTTTAAGGGCGTTGTTGAACAACATAAAGGCAACACTGCTAAGCGTCTCTTGAATCCAAAACGGGTATTACTTAGCCTTGCAAAGATTATGGAAGAGAAATTACCTTTAGGAATTTCAACTAAATTAAGGCTAATCGTCGACGCATCAGGTATCACCGGATTTTTGACTGGCAAAAGCCACAATAATATTAATAATCAAACGATTACGAAGTTGGTAACGGCTGGGAAAACTGGTGATCTAGCTGGATTTAACACCGCCCTAACTCATTTTAAACGTAAAGTGCTACCAAATCGCTTTGAGCAGGCAGCGATAAAAGTTGCATCAAGTTATCTTTCCTATTCCGCGAAGCCAGGTAAGAATGAAGTCCTTCTGTCTTGGTGGGAAAATCCCTATCCAGGAAACTTTGGTGATTGGCTAACACCTTTTATATTCAACCATTACACCGAAAACAAAATAATTTTTCAGAGCCTCACAAATCGAACCAATAAAAACCATATTGTTAGCCTTGGTTCAGTTGGTAGATTCATTAAACCAAATTCAATAGTTGTTGGAACTGGTGTTAGTTCATTTAAGCATGCACTAAATCCAAAGGCAGATTACATATCAGTTCGTGGACCGCACACCGCTAAATTATTAACGGATTCTGGCGGGCAACAAGTTACTAGTTTTGGCGATCCTGGCGTTGTGCTTTCGCGGATCTTGCCATTTAGTCGTGGCAAAACAAATGGTCGTATCGCCCTTGTTCGACATTACACACATGTCCAAGCACCAGTTAGATTGCCAAATAATTTTGATGAGTTGTCAGTTCAAATTTCTCATCCAAATGATGTGATTGCATTTATCGAAAAATTAAATGAATATGAGGGCGTTGTTACAAGTGCTATGCACGTAATGATTACCTGCCAAAGTTATGGAATTCCGTGTGCACTTGTCGTGTTTAAAGGCTTTGAAGAGTATGTTCACGGAACTGGTATCAAATATTCTGATTATGCACTGGGCGCTGGGGTTCCAGTTATGGAACCAACCTCAATCAACCCTAAATTAGACATGGCAGAAATTAAACCTATTACTTTCACATACAAAGTTTCGGAAGCGAAGATTGATGAAGTCGAGGCTGCGATTCGCGAGAGTTTGAAGAGAATTAAGAAGTAATTACTTCAAGCCTTCATTAGCCCGATCTAAATCTGCCGGGAAATCAACTTCAACTGCAAAGAGATCAGAGATATCAACTGGCTCTAGTTTAATTCCATCTTTTTCGATAGCTAATTCAAGGCCACGTTCAAAGTAATCTTGATCAGCACAGGCGTCGAGTTGCTTGATTACATCTGCTTTTTCAGTTGCAGAAATAAAGTTTATGCCAACGGCCTCACCTAGCGCGTTCTTGACCGTTTTTGAAAGTTCTTTAATGAAACCCTTTTCATCTACGGTGTACTTAACTTCTTCTTCAGCTGTCGTAGAAGTATTTACGCAGACAAAAGACTTTTCAGATTTTATGCGTTCTGCAACACGCTCCAATACTTTGGCATCAAAAACTACATCGCCATTGAGCCATAAGACTCCAGATTCTTGGCTTGCACGAAGCGCCTTTAATAAACTTTTTGAGGTATTTGTTTGATCATAAACTTCGTTGTAAACGAAGGATGCAGTTGGATGTGCTTCAATAATCATTTCTAATTTAAAGCCAACTACAACAGTGATTCGCGCTTTATCGCCAAATACTTTTGAGACATTTTCCATTTGTTGCTGCATGATCGAACGGCCATCAGATAAAACAGTAAGCGGTTTTGGCCAAGGTTTACCCAATCTAGTTCCCATGCCAGCTGCCAGAATTACAACTTGAATTGCCATCTCTACCTTCACAACCCATCTATAGCTAAAGAATCCCTGTTAGGCACGGTAGATTACCGCTTATGGCCGTAAATCTTAGAACTCTAGAAGTTAATCAGGGAACCAAGATTGACGGGGTATTGAAAGCTTTCGAATCAGGGAACCAAGATCTGTTACTGGTTGATGAAAATACGGTAACAACCAAGCCCCATATGGAGTTGTTAACCGACTATCCCCGAAGTGTGACGACAGCCTTAGTAACCAGAATAAAGGATGGCGATACTCGCGTAAGTGGTTCTCGAATTACTGGAGCAAGTTCCGGATTTCATGAAGTTGGATATGGTGGCTACAAATTTCTCGGAGCCATAAGACTCTCGCAAAACCAGCGAGTTGAAATCATTAAAACACTCTCAGATATTTCAAATACAAGCCATTCCGGGTTGGCTATTGACCTAATTTTAGTTGGCTTAGTGCGCGCAACAATTTTGGTGGCTCCAGCCGAAGTTGTCGGAGCTCCTTGCGCTAGAAACACAGAAAAATTAGAGCGCGATCGAGTTGCTAATGAAATAGCAGCGCTAAACGAAGCCAGGCTTAGGTTGAAGATTGCTAATCGAGCAAACGATGGTTTCTATTCTGTCTTCTTCCTTCGTAAGATATCCAAACTTTTTACCTGGCTTGCCGTGCGCCTAAAAATGACACCTAATCAAGTTACTTTAATTTCCTTTGCAATCGGATTATTTTCAGCATTTGAATTTAGTAAAGGAACTTTTTGGACAGTATTTGCCGGTGCCGTGCTTTTACAATTAAGTATTATTATCGACTGTGTTGATGGCGAACTTGCAAGGTACACCCGCCAATTTTCACAATTAGGCGCTTGGCTCGATGCAATTACGGATCGAATAAAAGAGTACTTAGTCTTTTATGCGCTTGCATATGGTGCTGCAAAACAAGGTCGAGATTTATGGATTCCTGCAATTGGAATGATGATTTTTCAAACCTTCAGACATCTTTCCGATTACAACTTCGCCCGGATAAATAAGTTTAGAACTCCAGAGCCAGTGGCAATATCCTTTGACCTTAAATCTGATGGCTACATTGTTGTAGAACGAGAAAAGCGCTCACGCTTTGAATATTGGTCTAAAAAGGCGGTGCAATTTCCAATTGGTGAACGTTGGCTGGTCATAAGTGCTTCCTCGTTTGTAGGAGGTGCCGCCTTTACCTTCACAATAATGCCAATTCTTTCACTGATTTCGATAGCTTTAGTTTTTAGAGCCCGAGTACGCAAAACGCTAACTTGGCCAAAATTTAGAGTCAATAGTGATTTTATTGATCATCAGTTAGATTCAATTAAGAGTAAGAATTCAACAAATCGCTTTGATTGGCTTGAACCATCAATCCTGCGCCTTGTTGAGGGCCTAATCTTCGTCGAGCTCGCTATCATCAGTGATATTGATCGTTCACAAATTTTCCTACTTGTCTTCGCAATTATCTTTAATCATTACGACAATATGTATCGTGCACTTCAAGGTGAACGAAAGCCCAAATGGCTAGCAATAGCAGGCGGTTTTATCTTTGGCCGTTTACTAGTAACTCTAATTTGGGTCACACTTGGTTTATCAATAACGATTCTCGTCTATTATTTCTCAATACTTTTCTTTCTTATTTCTTCAGCACAGTGGATTCAAAGCCACCGAGTTAAGGCGGTCTAACTTATGACATCCCAACCAATCAGACCTTTAAAACCAACCATCGCGCAAATTCGAGAGATTTCACAACCAGCATCTGTTACGGGCCGATCAACTTCAGAACATTGGATAGCTGATCTTTATCAGAGAAAAATTTCTGTTTATCTAACAAGGATATTTCTTAGAACGCCAATAACTGCTAATGGCGTAACTTGGCTGATGGTAATTGTCGCCGCATCTATTGGACCCGCACTACTAATCCAAGGTTGGGTTGGAATAGCACTCGCCTTATTTTTAAGTCACCTTCAAATGCTTATTGACTGCTGCGATGGCGAAGTAGCTAGATGGCGAAATACAAAGTCACCAATGGGAATTTTTCTCGATAAGTTGGGGCATTATGCTGCTGAGGGTTTAATTCCAATCTTTTTTGGCTTACGACTGGCTGGATGGCCCGAGCGCCCAATAACTGGTTCTATCTATCCATTTATCGGCGCTTTGCTGGCCGGAATTGTTATTGTCAATAAAGGCTTGAATGATGCAGTTCATGTTGCACGAGCATTCTCTGGTTTAACAAAAATTCAGGATACAAAGGGCGCTAACCTTCCAATTAAAGGAGCCCTTCGCACTGCTCGCAAAATATTCAAATTTATCCCAATCCAAAGAATCTTTCATTCCGTTGAATTCACCGCGTTTATAGCGCTCTTTGGTGCTCACCCACTTTCGCTCGAAATTGCCCTTGGGATAGCGCTTTTTGTGACAATTGGACATATCGCAGCAATCGTTTCTTCGGCAAAGTTACGGAATAATTGAGATATGCGCGCGATACTCGGTCAACTCAAATCCGCTTTGCTACAACTATTTCCAACCACGAAGTATCGGTTGATCTTGATAAGCCTAGTTTTGATTGCTGCTTTTATTTCAGTATCTGAGCTTGCTGTTGCAAAGTTATTTACCCAAATAATTATGCACGAGGGTGACATGCCTCGCTCGAAATTAGTTATCTACATAATTGGTTTTTTTGCATTTTTTGGTGCAACAAGAGCAGGCCATTATTTTCAAAGAATCTATCGCGTCAGCGTCTTTGATCGTGCGTTTAAAGCTTCGGAGGTTGAAATTCATCGAAGTAAAGAGAATTGGCGCTGGTCATTGGCATTTGAACTAACTACGCTCCTGAGTATTTTCACTCAAATGGGAGTAATTATTATCTTTTTCACTTTTCTAAATTGGAAGTTTGGCTTACTTAATATCTTTGTTGTCATAGTAATTTTCCAAATACTCGGCCGTATTTTTCGAAAACAAATAAAAAGTCAACGCGGGTTTGTTGAAGCCAAGGTAAGAAAAGAACATGTTCCTAGCTCGGTAAGAATCGGCACCCGAATCAGATCTGGTGAGATTGGTATTTTGTTATCTGGAATCGCAATGCTGACGCTCTTTGCTGCGCTAATCTTTCTGAGTTATAACGGTGATATAAGTCGTTCAAATACCATCGTCTTATTCTTTGGACTTAGAATGCAGAATTCAAACCTTTCAAATATTTCTAGTGGTCTGATGAGATTTGCAAGGGCTAGAACCCATAGTGAATAGTGAAAACCTATTAACAATCGGGTATTCAACTCTTTCAGGCAGAGCGCAAAATATAAGATTTATTGTAGGTGTAACTAATTTAGTGGTTGTTCAGAACCCGCAATCAGATCCAATGCCAGCATTTCCTTCCGAAGTCCTAGTCACTGAATTGAAAAGCCGCGGAGTAGCTAAGAGTCGCAATTCTGTAATTGCCAATTCGACTGGGAAGTACTTACTTTTTGGCGATGATGATTTAGAATTTAAGCCATCTGGTATTCAAGAGGTAGTTTCATATCTAGAAGCAAATCCACACATTTCGATTGTTTTAGCACAGGCAGTAAATGAGAAAGGCGAATTACGTAAGGCGTATCCCAAGAATTCACACTCTCTTAAATTGCGAAATTCAGCAAAAGCTGCAACCTATGAGATGTTTATCCGGTTGGCGGATTTTAAAAGATTAGAAATCAAGTTTGATGAAAATTTTGGCGCAGGGGCAGAAAACTACTTAGGAGATGAATACATTTTGATAGCCGATGCACTCCGCTTGGGATTAAAAGGAACCTTTCTCCCAATTACAGTTGCAATGCACCCATCGGATAGTTCTGGAAATCTGCGAAATACTAGTAAGGATATTTCTGCACGTTCACAAGTTTTTACTAGAGTCTTTGGGTTCTGGGCAATTCCGATGAGATTAGCATTTTTGATTAAACCCCCATTTAAGAATTTTGGATTCCTGAATTCAATTCGATTTGTAATTGGTAAATGAAAGTATTTGCACATCGAGGAGCATCGGGTCGGTCGCCCGAGATGTCTTATGCTGCATATCTCGCAGCAATCGAAGATGAAGCTGATGGTTTTGAATGTGATGTTAGGTTAACTCTTGACCAAGAAATTGCCTGCTTTCATGATGCTAATACTGAGAGAATTGCTGGCGTCAAGCATAAAGTTTCAAAGAGTGAATTTAGCAAGATGCAGAACTTAGTTTCGGCCATATCTTTAGACCAACTCCTCACCCTTGCTATTACTAATAAGAAGGATCTATTAATTGAAAGTAAGCACCCAGTTGCATCTGGTGGGGCGGTTGAAAGAAAAGTATTAGAACTTCTAAATCGCAGGAGCTCAGAAATATCCGAATCTGGAATCGAAGTCATTTGTATGTCATTTTCCTGGTTTGCAGTTAAGCGATTTAAGAAATCACACAAGGCTTGTACAGTTGCGAAGTTTTATCTACAGGCGTTATTTGCCTCTACTCATATCGTCGCGCTAAATATCGAACTAATTAAAAAGCATCCCAAGGTGGTCACTAGATTGCAAAACCGAGGTAAGCGCCTATTTGTTTGGACCGTAAATGCCAGTAGCGATATGAAATTTTGTAAGGATCTAGGTATTGAAGGAGTAATAACTAACTATCCCGATAAAGCACGTAAGTATGTCTAAAGAGCAGAGCCGAATTTTACTTGGGGTAATTGCTTATCTATCATTAGTTTTCTATGTATTTGGCTTAGCCGGAACTGGTTCCATCCAGGATCCAGTTTTAGCGCCTGCGCCTGCACTTTCGCCTGCGCTTTCGCCTGCGACAGAGATTCTTTGCTTTAATTTGGAATCAAAGATTCTAAGAGAAAGTGATACCAATTTAGGTTGCTCAATCGATGAAGCATCTCTAGGAGATTCACCGATTAACCATGGAGATATTCGTCCAAACGTATTGAATCCAGTTTTCGAGGTTCGTTTTTTGGCAGCACAGGAGGCGGCGAAAGCAGCTGGCTTTGAAATAAGAATTACATCTGGCTATAGATCACAAGCGTTACAAGAAAAATTATTTGCTGATGCTATAAAGAAATATGGAAGTGAAGAGGAAGCCTCGAAGTGGGTCCTACCTAAAGATATTTCCCACCATCCATGGGGTACAGCAATCGATGTAAATTATCCCGGAGATAAAACAGCTGTTAAGTGGTTAGAAGATAATGGTTCATTATTTGGACTTTGCCGCGTATACGAGAATGAATGGTGGCATTTTGAACCAGTGATCGCCCCTGGGGATACTTGTCCAGCAATGATGGTTAATGCTTTAGAAAGTTTAGAGGGGTTGCCTACTAGCGCGAATGATTCAAATTAATATACTTACAACATGACAATTCAACTTCCAAATAAATTAGGTGTTCACGCTCTTGTGTGGGTCGGTGGCTGGTCCCACGCAGAATGTCGTGAAGCAATTCAAAATACCGTTGATGCGGGATACGATTTAATCGAAATTCCCGCACTTGATCCTTCGCTAATTGATACCGAACATACTCTCGCAACACTTAAAGAGTTTGGAATTAAAGCAGCTTGCTCACTCGGCCTCTCATTTGATGCAGATATTAATAATGAAGATTCTGCAATTGTTGCTAAAGGTGAAGCGAAGTTAATGGCTGCGCTAAATGTAGTTGCAGCTATCGAAGGAGATTATCTTGGAGGCGTATTATTTAGCGCCCTTGGAAAATATTCACATGCTGCTACCGAAAAGTCTCGTGCTAATTCTGTAGCCTCGTTAAAGCGCCTTGCAATCGCGGCACAAGCAAAGGGAATAACAATTGGGTTAGAGCCAGTTAACCGTTATGAATCAAATTTGATAAATACAGTCGATCAAGCAGTTGCCATGATTAAAGATATTGATGAGCCAAATGTGAAGGTTCATATCGATATTTAT
>QYQH01000081.1 GCA_007280395.1 Actinomycetales bacterium
GGCAATTATTTTGGGCGCTGCTGTAGGTGGAATTATTGTTGCTGGCTGGGGAAGCGCCTGGGCACTTGCAATAGATGCCGCAACCTTTGTTGTAGGAGGAGTTCTACTTTTTAGTTTCCGCCACGTATCTGCAAAGAGTGCACCAAATGAGAACTCCATGTTTGATGATTTAATTCATGGCTGGAAGATTTTCATTTCGTATCGTTGGATTGTTATAGGGGTCTTTGGCTTCTCTTTTGTAATTTTAGCTTGGGCCGCTGGTGAGAACATTTTGGGACCATTAATCGCACTTGAAGAATTTAATGGTGCTAAGTCCTGGTCACTGGTATTAACTTTTGAAGGAATTGGTTTATTAATTGGATCTTTAATTGGAATGCGGATAAAAATTAAATACCCCCTTCGCTTCTTGCTAATTATTAGTTTCTCTATCTCGCTCTACATGTGGTCGATGGCAAGACCGCAATCAATCTGGTTTATTGCATTTTGTGCGCTACTTTGGGGAATAACAATTGATCTGTGGACAACTATCTGGTCAACGGCGATGGCCCGAGAAGTTCCACGTGAAGCGCTCTCTAGAGTTTCATCTTTTGATGCAATGGGAACCATGTTGTTACGTCCAGTTGGTCTCGCAATAGCCGGTCCGCTTTCCATGGCGATTGGGCTTTCAAACACCCTTTACGCCCTGGCAATTTTCAGTGCCATATTAATTCTGGGTATGTTGGCCACACCAACAATGAGAAATATGCAGATATCTGAGGGCGAGGGTTAGCGTTAAATTCTCAGAAATTTTTGACCTTTTGGGGCAATTTTTCTCAGGGTAGATTAACTAAAGTACGAGTATGAAAAATTACATGAACCACACAACATCAAAAGTCCTAGCCGGTTTTCTAATTGGCGCCACTGCGGTTGGTGGTGTTGCGACCGCTGCTGGAGTATTTAGTACATCGGTTGTTAATGCATGTGTGGACAAGAGAACCCAAGCTATTTATGCGGCTGTCGACAACACATGCCCAACAACCCGAAACGCAGTAACTCTAGGCAGCGCGGGATCTGTTGCTGGAAGCATAAACTCTATTGTTAAAAAAGTTTTCCCAACAGTTGTAACAATTAATGTTACAACTACTAATGGAGGTGGAACCGGATCTGGATCAATTTTCAAAACTTCAGCAACAACAAGTTATGTTGTGACAAATAATCACGTCATTGAGTCTGCTGCAATTGCCACAGGAACAATAAAAGTGGAGCTGGATAATGGTGATTCATATGCCGCCACAATTGTTGGGCGCGATCCTAATTATGATTTAGCAGTTCTTAAAATTTCTATAGGAAATCTGCCAATAATTGCTATAGGGGATTCAGCTTCAATCAAGATCGGGGATCAAGTAATTGCTTTTGGTTCTCCACTTGGTCTGGATCACACTGTTACAAGTGGAATCGTCTCATCGCTAAATCGACCTGTAGTAACAGGTGACGACGCAAATTCGAGTGGATCGTATGTTGATGCAATTCAAACTGATGCAGCGATAAATCCTGGAAACTCTGGCGGTCCACTCACAGATTCACTTGGTCGTATGGTTGGAATCAATGCAGCGACCGCAACGCTCGGTTCAACTTCCGGCCAAAGTGGTTCTATTGGTCTCGGGTTTGCAATCCCGATGAACCAAGCGCTCCGAGTTATGAATGAAATTATTGATACAGGTAAGGCCACAAGGCCAGTTCTTGGAGTCTTCTTTGATCAAACTTTCGCTGCGGGCAAGGGTGCGAAAATATCTAGCCTTACTCCGGGTGATGCCGCAGAGAAGGCAGGTATTCCAGTGGGCGCGATTGTTATTTCAATTGATGGAGTTCGTATTACTGATTATGTCTCAGCGATTGTTCGAATCAGATCATACGCACCAGGAGTAAAAGTTACGGTAGTTGTTACTTTGCCTTCGGGTGGAAGTAAGAGTTACACAGTTACTTTAGGAAGCGCACTTTCAAGTTAATTAACGCTCACGAACTCCAAGTGAAAGTTCTTCGGCAACCTTACGGACTGCGGTGGCTGGGTCACTTGGGTTCTGCAGAACTGCTTTTACAAATGCAGATCCAACGATTACCCCATCTGCGAACTTGGCAACCTCACTTGCCTGAACTCTATTTGATACTCCTAGTCCAACCGCAACCGGCGTACCTGAAATCTTTCGAACTCGTTCAACGAGAGCGCTTGCGGTGTTTGCAACGCTAGTTTGGGTTCCGGTTACACCCATTGAACTTGCGGCATAAATAAAACCACTGCAGTTAGAAGTTACATCTTTTAATCGCCCGTCACCAGTACTTGGCGCAATGACAAAAATGGAGTGAATTGAATTCTCTTTTGCTGTTGCAAGCCACACACCAGCTTCTTCAATCGGCAAATCTGGTGTGATTACGCCTTCCATGCCCTCGACCGAGAAATCATGGGCAAATTTCTCAGGACCATATCTCTCGATTGGATTCCAATACGTCATTAAAAGCGTTGGGACACCAGTTGCTGAAATTTCTTTAACAATATCGAGAGTTTTCGCCATTGTAATTCCATTTTTGCGAGCAACTTCTGCCGCTTCTTGGATCACTGGTCCATCCATAACTGGATCGCTGTAAGGAAACCCGATTTCAACGGCATCTACACCACCTTCAATCATGGCCTTAATAATCTTTATTGAATCGCTCTGATTTGGAAAACCAGCTGGAAGATAACCAATAAGCGCTGCCCTATTCTCCGACTTACATTTAATAAATAACTTTGAAAGCTTCGATTGGCTAGCTATCAAAGCTCAATACCAAACCAAGCAGCCGCAGTCTGGACATCTTTATCGCCACGTCCTGAGAGATTAATTAATATGGTTGCATCTTTACCCAACTCTTTGCCAAGTACCATTGCACCATACAAAGCGTGAGCAGTTTCAATTGCAGGAATGATTCCTTCTTCTCTCGAAAGCAGGGCAAAGGCTTCCATTGCTTGGGCATCGGTAACGGAGCGATATTCTGCACGACCAAGATCATGTAAGTATGCATGCTCTGGTCCAACGCCCGGGTAATCAAGTCCAGCGGAAATTGAGTGAGATTCAACAGTTTGACCGTTCTCGTCTTGAAGAACATAAGTACGAGTTCCATGTAGAACTCCAACAGTTCCACCTGAAATCGTTGAAGCATGGCGTCCAGTTTCGATTCCATCGCCGCCAGCTTCAAGGCCAATTAAGCGAACACCGGCATCACCAATAAATCTATTAAATATTCCAATTGCATTTGAACCGCCACCAATACAAGCAAGAACGGCATCAGGAAGTTTTCCATTTAGTGCGAGTACTTGTTCACGTGCTTCATTTCCAATTACGGAATGAAAATCACGAACGATTGTTGGGAAGGGATGCGGTCCAGCAACAGTTCCGAGTAAGTAATGAGTATCAGCAACATTTGTAACCCAATCACGCATCGCTTCGTTGATTGCATCTTTTAAAGTTCGTGATCCTGAAGTCACTGGGACAACCTGGGCGCCTAGCAATTTCATTCTTGCAACATTTAGTGATTGGCGGCGAACATCTTCTTCGCCCATATAAACAACGCATTCGAATCCCATAAGAGCTGCGGCTGTTGCAGTTGCAACACCATGTTGTCCTGCTCCAGTCTCAGCTATAACTCGCTTCTTACCCATACGCTTTGTTAGAAGTGCTTGACCAATAACATTGTTAATTTTATGCGAGCCAGTGTGATTTAAATCTTCACGCTTCAATAATATTTGTGCACCACCACAATGCTTGGAAAAATTCTTCGCATCAGTCAAAATACTTGGGCGACCAACATAGGTGGCATTGAGATGCGCTAACTCAGCAAGAAAAACAGGATCCGACATCGCTTCGTTATGAGTGCGTTCCAATTCATCCAGCGCACCAATAAGAGCTTCAGGGACGAAACGTCCACCAAATTGCCCAAACTTTCCAGCAATATCCTCTTCTGCTAACAATTTAAATTCCTCTCAACTCTCGAATCATTTCAATTGGATCTTTCGATCTAACTAAAGTTTCACCAACTAAAATTGCTTTTGCGCCGATCTCTTCTAACCGCTTGGTCTCGACCCTGCTTGCGATGCCAGATTCAGCGACCGCGATAGTGGAGGAGTCTATTTGAGGGATGAGTTTTTCGAAGGTTTGAAAATCAACAGAGAGATCCTTGAGGTTACGTGAGTTCACCCCGATGAAACTGGGGTTCAAGGCCTTGGCCCGCTCGAGCTCCTCCTGGTCATGGACTTCAACGAGGGCGCGCATTCCTAGCCCCTGGCCATATTCAAAGAGCCCGCACAATTGCTCATCATTTAAGGCGGCAACAATTAATAGGAAGAGATTGCCACCATTTATAAAACCCTCTTCGATTTGGTATCGGTCGACAACGAAATCTTTCTGCAACATTGGAACGTCAACCGCGGATCTAACTGATTTGAAATCAGCCATAGAACCCTTAAAGCGACGTTCTTCGGTTAGAACACTGATAGCGGTGGCACCGCCCGCTACATAATTTTTAGCGAGCGCAACAGGATCAATAATTTCTGCCAGATTTCCTTTACTTGGTGAAGCTCGTTTAACTTCAGCAATTACATGAAGTGGACCTGGTATGAATTTAGTAAGTGCGTCAATAGGTTTTGGAGTTCTTGCCACCGCATCTTCCAGATTAGGGAGTAGCGCTTTGCGTGAATTCAAATCTTCTTTGACGCCCAAAATGATGTCATCTAGTACCGTCATTTTATGTCTCGCATTTGGTGTGCCAAATTTATGGCGCGAATGACTGCCGCCGCTTTGCTAACCGTCTCTTCTTCTTCGAGTTCAGGAACTGAGTCAGCAACAATGCCCGCACCCGCTTGAACATATGCGCGACCATCCTTTATAAGGGCGGTTCTAATTGCGATACATGAATCTAGATTTCCATGGAAATCCATATATGCAATTACGCCACCGTAGAGCCCACGTCTTGTTGATTCATGTTTTTCAATAATATTCATGGCGCTAGGTTTTGGTGCGCCAGATAGCGTTCCTGCAGGAAAGACACTTAGAAGCGCATCAAGTGAGGAAACACCCTTTCTCAACTTGCTTGTTACAGTTGAAACCATATGCATGACATGCGAATACTTCTCGATTTTCATTAATTCAATTACTTCGACCGAACCGCTCTCACTTACCCGAGCTAGATCATTTCGGCCTAAATCTATGAGCATCACGTGTTCAGCCCGCTCTTTAGGATCGCTTAATAATTCAGCTTCAAGCTGGGCATCAA